>JAGWUY010000034.1 GCA_028868255.1 Alphaproteobacteria bacterium
GTGGAGGTGTGGCCTGCAACAGCCACCAAATAATGGGCAGCGTAGCCAGACCCCAAAGGGCATAAGGTGTTGCGAAACTGAGCGTGTTGAACAGCTGCATCATCGATCACTGATCCGGTGGTGCAGCGCTTGCAAAGTGGGACTTAAGGGTTGATCAGTATGATGGACCGTAAAGCTCCAACCCAAGCGACTGGCGATTTGGCGCAAGTTTGCGCGCTGAGCGGCAAAGGCTTCAATGTAACGCGCGCGCAAATTTTGTGTTTTGGGTGTGAGATAACGATCCGGCACATCCAAACCTAAAAACTCGACACGCCCATTGAAGGGCAAAGTTTCTTCAGCAGGGTCGGTGATTTGGATCAGATGACCGCGCACGCCAGATGCCGCCAAGGGTGCAAGCGCACGCTTCACGTCCTCAGGCTCATCCAAAAAATCGGAAATCAGCACGGCAGCGGAACGGCGCTGCAAAGCTGTTGGCTGCGGCAAAGGGTCATCATTGGTGCGTCTCATGTGGTCAGCCATTTGGCGCACGGCCAACTGGCCAGTGCCTGCGCGGGTGAGACTGCCCAACACGCCAATCCGCTCATGCGCGCGCGTTGCAAGGCTGGCCAGCGCGAGTGCGAGGATCTGTGCCTGCTCCTTTTTTGTGGTGGAAGCGAGATGGGATTTATAATTCATACGTAGGCCGAGATTGACCCAAAGCCACAAAGTGTTGGCGGCTTCCCACTCTTTTTCTCGGATGAAAACAGAATCGGACTTAGAGCTTTTGTGCCAATCGATGCGCTGGGTCGAATCGCCAAAGCTGTAGTGGCGAAACGCCCAGAAATTTTCACCCGGCCCTGCGCGCTTGCGGCCATGCACACCCAACATGACCGTAGCGGCCAGTCGCTCGGCTTTCACCAACAATGGTGGCAGATTTTGCGACAGGCCTTCGGCCCGTTCATGCAATTTATGAGATGCTGTTTCGGCCATCAATATCAGACAAGCTTTTCGGCCAGATAATTGATGATGCTGCTGATGGACACACCATCGGCGCGGGCCGAGAAGTTAAGCGCCATGCGGTGCTTGAACACAGGTGCCAGAAGCGCCAGCACATCGTCAACCGAAGGTGCCAAGCGGCCTTCCAGCAGCGCGCGCGCCTTGGCGCACAGCATCAAAGCCTGTGCAGCGCGTGGCGATGGGCCCCAAGCGACATTGTCATTTATCATTTGGCTGGCATCAGGCCCCGGCCTTGCGGCACGCACCACATTCAAAATAGCATCTGTTACTTGCTCGCCCACAGGCACATCGCGGACCAAATTTTGCGCATTGAGCAAATCTTGCGTGGTGAGCACTGCTCTTGGGACCGCTTCGGCAACGCCTGTGGTGGCAAACAGCATGCGGCGCTCAGCCTCGAGTGGCGGATAAGAAATATCGACCTGCACCAGAAAGCGGTCTAGCTGGGCTTCGGGCAGGGGGTATGTGCCTTCCTGCTCAATCGGGTTTTGTGTGGCCAGCACATGGAACGGGCGGGGCAGATCATGGCGCTGGCCCGCAACTGTCACGTGATGTTCCTGCATGGATTGCAGCAGGGCGGATTGGGTGCGCGGCGATGCACGATTGATTTCATCGGCCATCAGCAATTGACAAAACACGGGACCTTGCACAAAGCGGAAGGCGCGCCTGCCATCCACCTCATCCAAGACTTCGGAGCCGAGAATATCGGCAGGCATCAAATCAGGCGTGAATTGCACGCGCTTTTCATCCAAGCCCAGAACAGTGCCGAGTGAGGTGGCCAATTTGGTTTTGGCAAGGCCGGGTGCGCCCACGATTAAGGCATGGCCGCCCGCCAGAATAGCGATCATGGCCAGATCAATCACCGTTTCCTGGCCGAAGACCACATCGCCCAGGGCTGATTTTGCGGCCTTTAGTTTGGCACTGGTATCGTCATATTCCTGCACTGCTTTTGCCTTAACCATTTTCATCCCAATTCATTTCACTTTACAATTGCGGCTAAGAATGGCGCAATCATGGCCTGTTACCCGGCGACTCAAAACCGACTGCTATGTATAGATAGGAAAAATGACGACTGCGAGTGATGTCAGCAATCCGCTCAAAGGATTGAACGATGTGGTTAAGGCCAAGGGTGCGCCACCTGTGCATTTGTGGAACCCGCCATTTTGTGGTGATATTGACATGCGCATCGCTGTCGATGGCCTGTGGTATTACATGAACTCACCCATTGGGCGGAAGCCCTTAATGAAGCTTTTCGCCTCGGTGCTGCGGCTGGACGATGACGGAAAATATTATCTGGTCACGCCAGTGGAAAAATGTGGAATCCGAGTAGATGATGCGCCATTTTTGGCTATTCGCATGCGGGTAGAAGGTTCGGGGCGCGAACAGATCTTATATTTTGAAACCAATGTGGATGATGAGGTGGCCCTGGGGGCGGAACATTCTTTGCGCGTGGCCAATGAGGCGGGCACGGGTGGGCTAAAGCCCTATGTCTTGATACGGCGCAAACTGGAAGCGTTGGTTTCGCGCGCGCTATACTATGATCTGGTGACAATGGGTGCTGTGGAAGGCGAGTGGTTTGGTGTGTGGTCTTCCGGCGTGTTTTTTCCCATGCAGAAGGCAGCTGAGCTTGGTTGAGATCGCGCTGGCTGATTTTCGCGCACGGGCGGCGCGCTGCCTGCTGCCGCAACCACCTGAAGGGTGGAACCGTTCTGATGATGATATGAATGACCGGGCGAGGATGATCCCGAATGGGGTGATCACCAAGCCTGCTTCAGTTTTGATTGGCATTGTTAATCGGGCCGCCGGCCCTACAGTGTTGTTGACGCAGCGCACGGCGCATCTTTCGAGTCATGCAGGGCAGATTGCTTTTCCCGGCGGGCGGCGCGATGAGGGTGAGACTGCTTTGCAGGCGGCGTTGCGCGAAGCAGATGAAGAAACAGGGCTCAAGCCCGAATTTGTTACGCCTCTGGGTTATCTTGATGGTTATCTTACGGTGACGCATTATCTGGTGACGCCCGTGGTGGCGCTGGTGCGCGAAGGATTTTCGCTTCAAGCCCATGCGCATGAGGTGGATGAGATTTTTGAAGTGCCTCTGAACTTTCTGATGGACCCTGCGAATTGCCAAACCCATAGCCGCGAATGGAAAGGCATGGTGCGGCACTATTATGTGTTTCCCCATGGAGAGCGCTATATTTGGGGCGCAACTGCTGGCATGATAAGAAATCTCTATGACCGTCTTTACCAAAACCCCGCCTGATCTGGCAGACGCCATTTGGCTGAATACGCCTGCTTTGCGCGGCGTGATGAAGGCCATTGCGCAAGCGGGGGGTGAGGTGCGCGTGGCGGGTGGGGCGGTGCGCAACGCGCTGCTGGGCGTTGCGATTGCTGATATTGATCTTGCAACTACGCTCTTGCCAAATGCGGTGATGACGGTTTGCAAGGCCGCTGGCATTCGCGTTCACCCCACAGGGATCGATCATGGCACGGTGACAGTAGTGGCTGAGGGGCTGCCGTTTGAAGTAACGACTCTGCGCCGTGATGTGGAAACGGATGGGCGGCGCGCGGTGGTGGCCTTCACCGATGACTGGAGGCAAGATGCGCTGCGGCGCGATTTTACCATCAATGCCATGTACTGTGATGGCAATGGAAAAATATACGATTATACAACTGGTTATCAGGATATTTTGAGACGGCGGGTGAGGTTTGTGGGGGATGCGGAGCGTCGCATTTCAGAAGACTATTTGCGCATCTTACGATTCTTTCGATTTCATGCCGCTTATGGCCAAGGGGCGATGTGCCCCGTGGGATTGGTGGCTTGCGCCAAACTGAAGGCGGGGCTGAAGTCGATTTCGGCGGAACGCATTCGGCAGGAGATGTTCAAGTTGCTGGTGGCGAAGCGGGCTGTGCCCACGCTGAAAATTATGGCGGCACACGGCATCTTGAAAATTATTCTTCCGTATACGGAAGATTGGCGCGTGATTGAGCGTTTGCCGCTTGATCCAGTGTTGCGGGTGTTTGCGCTGGCTTCGCAAAAGAGCAGATTGAAAGTTCGCCTTCGCCTTTCGAATGATCAAGCAACGCGTATCGAAGCTCTCGGTCAATGTCCAAACCTGTCGCCACAACTCTCGCCTCAGCGCCAGCATGCTGCGCTCTACAAGATTGGGGGGCAGGCTTGGCGTGATGGTGTGGCGCTGGCTTGGGCCAAATCCCACGCACCAAGATCCAGCCAGAAATGGATTGACCTGTTGACGTTACCTGACCGTTGGGCTGTGCCTGTTTTTCCGATTAAGGGACGTGACTTACTGCAACAAGGTGTTGCATCCAGCCCAATGATGGGGGACAAGTTACTGCAATTGGAAAAATGGTGGATCGCCAAAGACTTTGCGCCCACTAAAGCTGAGATTTTGGAGCGCGTGAAAAAATGATCTTAGATGACCCGCACGACATCATTGTGATGAAGACCACGGGCAAGACCGCGCCACCTAAAGAAAAAGGCACGCCCGACAAAAGCAAGCTGGTTTCGGGTGCTTACAAAACCACGACGTGGAACCATTTCAGCTCCGACAATGGGCGGTTGTTCAGTGGCATTTGGGAATCCACCCCCGGCACTGTGAAGGTGCAGTATGATGAGTGGGAGTTTTGTCATTTCATTCAGGGCGAGGCGGTGTTGACCCGCGAAGATGGCAAGACATGGCGTTTGAAGCGTGGTGATGCTTTCATCATTCCTTCAGGCTTCAAAGGCACATGGCAAACGGTGCGCAAGGTGAAAAAGCATTATGTGATTCTGATGCCGGAGGCATGATGACCAAATCTGTTCTTATCACCGGTGCGGCCAAGCGCATTGGTCGGCAGATGGCGCTTGATCTGGCGACGGATGGCTGGGATGTGGCGGTGCATTATGATCGCTCGGCTGAGGCGGCTGAGGAGGTGGCCGAACTCATTCGCAACATGGGCCGCCGCGCCGTGGTGGTGCAGGGGGATTTGGCTGAGGCTGACGTAGCTGAAAGGCTGATGGCCGCCATTTTGGCAGGCCTCGGTCCCATCACCGCCCTGATTAACAATGCCTCAATCTTTGAAGTTGACCGGGTGGGTGAAATTACCCCGCAAAGCTGGCAGCGACACCAAGACATTAATTTACGCAGCCCGGTGATGTTGGCGCAGGCCTTTGCGAGGCAGCTGCCACAGAGCGAATATGGCAATGTGATCAATATCATTGATCAGCGCGTGTGGAAGCTGAACCCTCGGTTTTTCTCCTATACCGTATCGAAATCCGGCTTGTGGACGGCCACCCAAACATTGGCGCAAGCGCTGGCCCCACGCATTCGGGTGAATGCCATTGGTCCCGGGCCTGCTTTGCCTTCATCGCGCATGAGCCAGGATGATTTTGCCAAACAGGAAAGTTTGACGTTGCTAGGCCGTGGCACGTCGCCCACAGAAATTTCACAGACAGTGAAGTTCATATTGTCCCAGCCAGCCCTGACGGGGCAGATGATTGCGCTGGATGGTGGCCAACATTTGGTGTGGCAGACGGCGGATGTTGTTGAGGTGCAGGAATGAGTGGCCCTAAAATTTCACATCATGTGGCCAGCGCCACCAGCCGCTTGCGCCATGTGTTTGTGCGTGATCTGGAAATCATGGCGCTGATTGGCATCTATGACCATGAGAAGGTGAACCCACAGCGCATTGTCGTAAATATTGATCTTTCCGTGCAGGAGGCGGATGGGCCGATCAGCGATGAGATCAGTCATGTCGTTTCCTATGAAATCATCGCCAAAAAGGTGGAAACCATTGTGGCTGAGGGTCATGTGAATTTGGTGGAAACCTTGGCCGAGCGCTTTGCCGAGGCCTGCCTTCGGGACAAGCGCGTGGCGGCGGCCCGTGTGCGCATTGAAAAGCCCGACATTATTCCCAACGCCCGCAGTGTGGGTGTGGAGATTGAGCGATCACGTTGATACTACAATTTGGTACTCAAGCAGCTTAAATAGGATTCATGTCCGATTCATCACCTCTTGTTGGCGCAGCTTTGATTGCTGATTTTGTGACCCGGCTTCCCTCGAAGCCGGGGGTTTATCGCATGTTCGATGAGGACGGCGATGCGATTTATGTGGGCAAGGCGCGGAACTTAAAAAACCGCGTTTCCAACTATGCCCGCGGCCAAGGCCATAACCAGCGTATCGCACATATGATTTCTTTGACGCGCAACATGGAATTTGTGGTCACAGCATCCGAGGCAGAAGCGCTTTTGCTGGAAGCCAATCTCATTAAGAAATTGCGCCCACGCTTCAATGTGATTTTGCGCGATGACAAATCCTTTCCTTACATCTTGATCGCCAAGGAGCACACGGTGGCGCAGTTGGCCAAACACCGCGGCAGCCGCGCCCGCAAAGGCAATTATTATGGGCCTTTTGCTTCTGCCTTGGCGGTGAATAATGCAATTAACACGTTACAGAAGGCATTCCTCATAAGAACATGTAATGACAGTGTTTATTCTAATCGCACGAGGCCCTGCTTGTTGCATCAGATCAAGCGCTGTTCGGCGCCTTGCGTGAATTACATTTCGCAAAGTGATTATGCTGAACTGATGAATCAAGCTGAGGAATTTCTCTCGGGCAAAAACAATGCCGTGAAGGCCGAATTGGCCACGCGCATGGAGGAGGCGGCTGAGGCGCTGGAGTTTGAAACGGCAGCGCGCCTCCGCGATCGCATTCAGGCCATGAGTTTCGTAACCCAGACCCAAGGCATCAACCCCGAAGGCATTCACGAGGCTGATGTGTTCGGTCTTGCTTTCGAGGGTGGGCAATTTTGCGTACAGGTGTTTTTTATTCGCGCCGAACAAAACTGGGGCACGCGTGCCTATTTCCCCAAGGCCGATAAATCGACCAGTGAGGGCGAGGTATTGGCCTCATTCATCAGCCAGTTTTATGATGACAAGCCGATCCCCGCGCAGATTATGCTTTCGCACGAGATTGAAGAGAAGGCATTGATGGAAGAAGCTTTCGGTGCCCATGCAGGACGGCGCATCGAAATTCTTACGCCACAGCGCGGGGCCAAGAAGGCGCTGACGGATTATGCCGTCACCAACGCGCGCGAGGCCAATGGGAGAAAGATGGCTGAGACCTCCTCACAATCCAAATTATTGGAGGGGGTGGCGAAAGTGTTCAACCTTGCAGGTCCGCCCCGGCGGATAGAGGTGTTTGATAATTCTCATATTCAAGGCGCTCATGCCGTGGGTGGTATGATTGTTGCGGGGCCAGAGGGCTTTATGAAAGGGCAGTACCGCAAATTTAACATCAAAGCTGAAGACACGGTGGCAGGGGATGATTTTGGCATGATGCGCGAAATGTTGACGCGGCGTTTTTCGCGCTTGTTAAAAGAGCACGGCGATGACCGCGAGGCTGTGGAAAATGAAGCGGTGGTCTGGCCTGACCTTTTGCTTATTGACGGTGGTGCAGGCCAGCTTTCGGCTGTGCAGGCCGTTCTCTCGGATTTGGGGGTGCATGACCTTGAAGTGGTGGGTGTGGCCAAAGGGCCAGTCCGTGATGCCGGGCGAGAACATTTTTTTGTGAGCGGTCAAAGCAGTTTTATGCTCGAGGCGCGTGACCCGGTGCTATATTATATTCAGCGTTTGCGCGATGAGGCGCATCGGTTTGCCATTGGGTCGCACCGGGCCAAGCGTTCCAAGGCCATTGGGATTAACCCGCTGGATGAAATTTCAGGCATTGGTGCAAAACGCAAGAAAGCCTTGCTCCAAAGCTTCGGATCGGCGAAAGCTGTGGCGCGGGCCAATGTTTCTGATTTGGCGGCAGTGGAAGGGGTGAGCGCCACATTGGCGCAGATGATTTTTGATCATTTCCATCCTGAAAACTAAAAGAGTGGATGATGACAGAACGGTTGGCAAAGACAATGATGCCGGGGTCAAGAATTTGGACAATTCCGAATGTGTTGACCTATGGCCGAATTGTGGCCGTGCCGTTGGTTGCAGGCCTGCTGATGTGGGATACAGACCGAATGCGGTGGATTGCATTGGCAATCTATATTGTGGCGGCCATCACGGATTTCTTTGATGGGTACCTGGCGCGGCTGTGGCGGCAACAATCTGCCCTTGGCCGGATGCTGGATCCTATTGCCGACAAAGTTTTAGTTTCAGTGGTTCTTCTGGTGCTTGCTGCAGATGGTATTTTGTCGGGTGGGCATATTTGGGCGGCAATTATCATCATCTCGCGGGAGGTTCTGGTTTCGGGCCTGCGCGAGTTTCTGGGTGAGCTTCGTGTATCAGTACCTGTCACTCGGATTGCAAAGTGGAAAACCACAGCGCAGCTTTTTGCCATTGGGTTTTTGATTGCGGGGCCAGCGGGTGACAAATTCGTGCTTCACACCAGTGAGATTGGCTTGGTGCTGTTGTGGATTGCAGCAGCCTTCACGCTCTACACAGGCTATGATTATTTCCGCGTCGGCGTGCGGCACGTGGTGGATGAAGAATGAAAATTCTTTATTTTGCACGGCTGCGGCAAATTATTGGGCGTGGGAGCGATGAGATAGAACTGCCTACTGATGTTGTTACGGTGAGTGATCTCATAGGACATTTGAAAGCCAGAGATTCTGGGATTGCTGCCGCCTTTGGCGACTTGCGTACTTTGAAAGTGGCCATCAATCAAAATCACACGACATTTGATGCCTCTTTAACAGGCGCCACAGAAGTAGCGTTTTTTCCACCTGTGACGGGTGGTTAAGCTATGCGGCTGAATGTTTATTTGCAACGGGCGGGCATCGGCTCTCGGAGAGAAGCTGAGCGCATGGTGGCTGAGGGCCGCGTGTTTGTGAACGGAATCGTGGCACAGCCAACAACGCCCGTCGACGATGACGACAAGGTGACATGGGATGGCAAATCTGTCGCGCCTGATCTTGCCGCCACGCCGCGCTTGTTTTTGCTGCATAAGCCGATTGATGTGCTGGTGACGAACCGCGATCACAAGAACCGTCCAACTGTTTTTGAATTGCCAGCACTTAATGCGCCGGGCCTGCCGCGCTTGATGGCCGTGGGTCGTTTGGATGTGAACAGTGAAGGGCTTTTGGTGCTTTCAACGGATGGGCCTTTGGCGCAAGCGATGATGCACCCTGATACTGCGATGCGCCGCATTTACCGCGTGCGGGTGCGCGGACGCTTCACCGAACAGCAAATTGCTAATCTGGCTAAGGGTGTGGTGGTGGATGGCATTCAATATCGTGGGGCGGAATTTGTGGAAGAGGCTGAAAAAGGCGGGCGCACCAACAGTTGGTACCGCGTGGTGTTGACCGAGGGCAAGAACCGCGAAATTCGCAAGCTGGTGCAGCATTATGGTGGCATGGTGAACCGTTTGATCCGCGTGCAATATGGGCCGTTCAAGCTGGATAAGATTGAATCTGGTGCTTTGCTCGAAGTGCCGCAAAAAATAGTATCGCTGCTCGTTCACAATTTGCGGGCGCAGGGCGCATTAAAGTAACGAGAGGTTCTGCCATGAAGCGATTTGTGTTTCGTCATCAACCGCACGCAAGCCTGAAAACTTCAATTCTGGCTGGCGTCGGCGCGATGCTTGCCGTTGCAGCATTTGGGTTGCTGTCAGATGTTTCGCAAACGCCGTGGTTGTTTGCGCCTTTTGCCGCTACGTGTGTTCTCATTTTTGGTTTTCCGTCCAGCGCTTTGTCTCAGCCTGCTAATGTGATCGGCGGGCATATGGTTTCGGCGTTGATCGGACTCGGACTTCATTTGCTTTTGGCCAATCATTTTGCAGTCGCTGGACTTGCTGTGGGGCTTTCGATTTCAGTGATGATGATCGCGCGGATTGCACATCCGCCCGCGGGGGCCACCGCGCTTGTGGCTTATCTCACCGCCAGTAACTGGATGTTTTTGGTAATGCCGGTGCTGACGGGCAGTGTTGCGCTTGTTGTTATGGGAATGGGGTATCACTTGGCAGTTAAAGCCGCCTATCCGCATCCTTTGCCTGTGCAATCGACAACGCGATCAAATTAAACTTTTCTCATTTGCTATGCTGGCTTTGGTGTTCTTGAAGAAATTTTTTAGCGGAGAAGTATATGACCGTGACTCAAACAAAAAACCTGAACTCTGCAGCGCAGCTGACCGGGGCTCGACCCGTTTGCGCTATATCAGGTAAGGTTTTTCCGGCTCGATCGTTGCAGTCTTTGGGCAGCTTACGCCCCTCGTTGATTGAGCGGGTTTTGCGTGATCATCCTGATTTGCCTACAGATGCCATGATCAGTACGGTTGAACTCGATAAGTATCGCATGCGTTATGTTGAAGACATGTTGCTGGCTGAACATGGCGAACTTACGGATCTTGATCGTCAGGTGGCTAAAAGTCTCGCTGAACACGACACGATTACGGAGAACACTGAAGACTTTTATGATGATCATCGCAGTGTGGGTGACAGGCTGGCCGATCAAATGGCAAAATACGGCGGTAGCTGGTATTTTCTGATCAGCTTTGCCTTGTTCTTGGCTTTGTGGATGACGTTTAATTCGTCACTGGCAGCAAAGTGGGACTTTGATCCTTATCCCTTCATCTTTCTGAACTTGATGCTCTCATGCCTTGCGGCGGTGCAGGCCCCTGTGATCCTCATGAGTCAACGCCGGACGGAAGCTAAAGATCGGCTGCGGGCACAAAGTGACTACCGCGTCAACCTCAAGGCCGAACTTGAAATCCGGCATTTGCATGAAAAGTTGGATTATCTGGTGAGCAAGCAATGGGAGCGGCTAATGGAAATTCAGCAACTGCAACTGGAGACATTGCAAGAAAATCGTCCGCGCTCTCTGATCAAAAGAAAAAAGCGCAAGACGAAGAAACAGGTCAAATCCGTCGCGGTATAATTGCATGGCTTGCATGCAAAATTAGCTAATAATTACAGCAACATGTACGGCGGTTTTCTTTTTTGCAATGTGGAAATTAGCCGCAATCTTGACCTTGGTTTTGCACAATCGAAGTCCATCTATGTGACATCGGCACGGTGATCGCGCCGAACAAAGATGGAGAACACAAATGAACATTCGCAATTTAATTCTTGGTGCCGGTGCCGTTTTGTTGATGACAGGTGCAGCAAATGCCCAGCCCTATTTTTCAAGCCATGAAGTGCCGGCCACAGACGGCAAGTGCCAAGTGGGCACGATGGATTTTGGAACAACAATGTGTACCGTGAATGGCCAAGGCCGTTACGCTGATCTGAAGATAAATGCAAAACATAACGGGTATAGCGGAATGGCTGACAGATCATCAACTGTGAGCACTGGCGGTTCAAATACTCTAAATGATGCTACTTCAGACGCTGCCTTTGATTAAATGGTTGGGAGGGCGCGCAATAGAATGTGGTCGACGGTGACTGCATTCTATTCGCGCCATCCCCAATTGTCAGCAAGGTTGATGCATTCTTGCCAAGGTATAACGGCACTGGTTGTTGATTCATGTCGCAGGCTGGCCGCGGCAGCGGCGTGGGCTAGTTTTAGTGCCTTTAAAATTGGCCAGCCTTCATGGTGGCCGTAAAGGATACCCGCAGCAAAACTATCGCCAGCGCCATTGCTGCCCACGACTGCTGATTTAGGCACATTGACGGATGGGTGCGTCGCCACATCGCCATCGCGTGACATCACAATGCCTCCCATCGGAAAGTGGATTGCTACGAGCGCGAGGTTCGAGTGCTCCATCAGATTCTCTGCAGCGCGGCGACAGGCCTTGGCATCGGCAATGCCATCCCTCACCGTTTGGATTTCAGTGATGGCGCCGGCCTCATAATCATTGATAATTAAAGTGTCGAGATGGGCAAGCAGGGGCAAGGTGATAGCCCTGATTTTTTCAGGCTCAATCGACACCAGTTCAATGTTTGGCTTAAGGCCTGCGGCTTTCGCTTTTTTGAGCACAGTAACCCAGCCTGAAACTTCGCTTTGCCACGGCGCGTCCAACACTTTGTGAATACCCGGCATGCCCAAATGCACAATGCGCGCGGTTGAATTTGAAAAATCAAAATCATCCGGTGTTTGCACGGCGTGGGCACCGGGGGAATAAAAGAATGTGCGCCTGCCAGTGTCTGCGGCATTCATCACCAAGGTGAAAGATGTTGATGTTTCTGGTCGAATTTTCAGAGCGTGCCGTTCAATGCCTATGTCATCAATGGCGTCGGTGATAAGTTTGCCATCCGCGTCATCACCAATCAGGCCGATGGCAGAAACTGGAAATTCCGCGCCCAATCTTTTCAGCGCGGTGGACATATTAAAACCGGGGCAGCCTCCATGACGCCGTTCGGACAACATGGTGGCCACCGTTTCTTCCGGTGGCCAATGGTTGATGCTGATGTTGCGATCCACGCACCACGCGCCACCGCACAAAATGCCGCTGCGGGTCACGATTAGGCTTTCAACACAGGATCAGTGATTTCCATGTCGTCAGCAATTTCACGGTCCGGGTGGATTCTGTTTTTGATCAGGTGGCCGTGATAGATTTTCACAGCCTCTCCCGGTGAAATCAAACGTTCAATCACCATGCGCATCAGGCGCACCAATTCCAAAGGCGCTTCGGCGAAATTGATTTTGCGGCCAAACAGTGCCACACGGGCACCGTTTTTTTCGGCTTGAGAAATCAACTCAAATGTATCACGCGTTGTGCCACGCGCGCCGCCCAGAATGCCAACAACCAAATGCTTGGGGTCGTAATTCGCTAATTCTTCCATGGCCGCTGCGCCATTATACTGCATTTTGAGGAACACGGGCTGCTCGGCGCTCATAACACCAGCGAGGCAACGCACAATTGAGTCATTGATATAATGGCCCAGTTCCTTGGCGCTCACACCAATGTCCATGGCAGGGTTAAACACTTCCAGAAAATGGCGCATTTTGGCCTTTGTGGCCTCTTCGCGGAACAGGCGATAATTTTCCAGCGACCACAAATCAGCGTCCACATCATTGCTGAAGGTGACGGAGTAAAGGCCGAGATCAGCCACTTTCTTGGCCTTCTCAGGCCGCGCCGTGCGAAAGGGTTGTGAAAAATCTGCTTTGTAGCTGCCGCCGCGCTGGGACCAAATGTCGGTAGTATCATTGAGGCGCACAGCGGGTGTGACTTTGCTTTTGCCGAAAAGTTTTTTCTCGTGCAGTGCTTCAGCTGATGATGTGGACATGAGCATGATGTCTACGAGGCCAGATTTGGTCATCTGCGTCATGGCATCCAGATATTGGGCTTTGGTTTTCAGCTTATCTGAGCCGCGCACGGGGCCGGGGCAGGTGGTGCCAAAACCCATATCGCCATCCTTGGCATCCGCGATAATGAAATCTTTGGGCGTGTATTTCCCAGCGTGAATGCGGGCGAGTTTGGCATCAAGTGTCTTGGTCATGGTTTTTCCGATTGGGTTGAACTTGAATTTGTATCGCCAAATATGAGTGTTGGCCAGCATTTCATGGCACGACAGTAGACGAATGTTGTGAAAGGTCTAAGCTGACACAAAATCTACTGGGACAGCTCATCATGATGCAATTTTATTGGAAGGCACTTGTCATTGGTTTTGGTGGCACATTGGCGATGGATGTTTGGGCGCTGGTGTTGGCTTTTGGTTTTGGCATGGCTTTGCCCAATTGGGGGCTGGTGGGCCGCTGGTTTACGCATTTGGCGCAGGGACGGTTTTTCCATGATGATATTGCCTTGGCTCAGCCGCATCCATTTGAAACTTTAGTGGGATGGTTAGCGCATTATGCCATTGGCATTTTCTATGCTGCCTTGTTGATTTTCTTGGCAGGGCCAGGATGGTTGGCATCACCCACTTTCTTGCCCGCATTTCTGATCGGCATGATCACCGTTGGCGCGGGCTGGTTCATCTTGCAACCGGGCATGGGGGCAGGTTGGGCGGCGTCACTTCACCCTAATCCCATGCAGGTTCGATTTTTAAATCTTGTGGCTCATGCTGTGTTTGCAGCTGGGCTTTACGGCACGGCCCTGGTGTTGGCGCGCGCCTAGAGACCTGCAATCGCTTCAGCAAAATCTTTCATGGCGTTTGCGCCTTGATCGGTGATGCCATATATGCCGCGCTCTTCCTTTACAAACCAGCCATAATAATCCGCGCGCAGGATTGTGGCAGCGCGGTCAACCTTGGTGGCCTTGCGTAGATCTGAAATCTTTGTAGCTCCATGGGCGTGGAGATAGACCAAGCAGCGTAGCGCATCTTGCTTGTAGGCCGTCATCAATTTGGTTTTGGTGCTGCCGCCGGTGTTCGGGTCGCCTTTGCGCTTGTGAAACTCTTTGAGCAATGCGCTGGTGCGTTTTTTGTTAACGCGTGGGGCATAGGGGGCGGGGTCTGCCAACACATCAAGGCTGCCCGATTTTGAAACGACGATAAGGCCGAGCCCCAGCCTTTTACATAACTTCACCGCTTCGGAGGGTACAGCGCGCTTGGGTTTTGCGATTGCGATATAAACTTTTTCGCTAAGCGTCAGGCGATCTATAGCCTGATAGAGCAATTGCAATGTGAGGCCTAATTTCAATTCAATGATGATGGGTGGTTCTTCGCCGCGTCGCGCCATCACATCACAGGCATGAACCTCGGCCTTGACGGTGTAGCCCTGCGCTTCGAGGAAGCGTTTGATAGGGGGATAGAGGTCGGTTTCTTTCATGGTGTTTCGGCTTTGCGAAACTCCAGAATGTCTCCGGGCTGACAGTTCAGCACATCGCAGATTTTTTCCAGCGTTTCAAAGCGCACGCCGCGCACCTTGCCAGAGCGCAGCAGTGAAATGTTCTGTTCGGTGATGCCTACCCGCTCTGATAACTCGCGCGAGCGCATTTTTCGTTTGGCCAACATCACATCCAGATTGACGATGATGGGCATGGCTTACACAATCATCCTGTTGTCTTCGGCCACCTGTACAGCTTCTGCCAAAATGGTGCCGATCATGTACAGCAGTCCAGAGAAAACAAGCAGAAAGCCATCGGTAGATGAGAGGGATAAGACGAGTTGCTTTTGCCCCGGTGGGTTGAGCCAGCTGATCACCAGCATGGAAATTGTGCGCACGATGGGATTGACCACAGCGAGGATCAGACACAAGCGACCGATTGCTTTCAAGCGTGTTCCCGCGGCATGCGGAAACAATTGGCCATCGCGATAGCAATCGAAAAAGCGCTTGGCCGCCCAAAGTACGGCAGCGAACAGCAGAGTGGGGACAGCACCTGTGAGAAACAGCAGGATGTTTTGATTGGCTGTGAGGGTGGTTGGCAAATCCGGGAATGAATCTTGCGTCACCACACGGTAGGCCAGCATGGGGTTGGCCCAAACCATGCCATAGCCAATGACACTCAAAATGGCGACAGCGGCAGCAAAACGCGCCATCCAACGGGATAATCTGAGGATTTTAGGCGAGACTTGTTCCATGCTTGACATTCCGTGTTTTGCGTATAATATTTATCGTTATAAAATAATTAATTTATGTTAGGATAGTGCGTATGTGGGTGATCCGCAAATCTTTTTTAAGTGTTTTGGCAATTTTCTGTGTGGCGGGCTGCACCACGGTGCCGCTTTCCTCGATGGTGAAGCTGAGTTCTGTTGATATGGGCAGCACAGCACCTGAGGCCATTCGTGTGGCCTATATTACGCCTCATGTGTTGCGCGTGAAGCAGGGCGACTTGTTCATGAATCTCAGGCTCAAATCCAATGATGGCGCCTATGACATTCAGAAAAAACTGGACCTGCTTTTAGACGAAACACCGCCGCCGCCCAATGTCTTTGCGTCCAAGGGGCCGGAAGAGGATGTTCATATTTTGAAGTTGCGGCCTGAGGATGTGGTGCTGTTTCGCAATTTGCAGAAAGGTGTGAACGAGGCCAAAGCCGCAGGGCGCAAGGGATCGCTGGAAATTAATTTTGGCTCTAAAGCATGCGCTGAAAAGCCAATCATCGGGCCGGTGATGATTTCAGCTTTTATCAAGACTTCAGAACTGAGTGATTATATATTGTTGGTGAACAAGGCCAATGTAACCGAACTGGCCAAACAAGCCGGTGAAGACCCGGTGGTGAAGCCATGTGGAAAGTGATCGCGATGTGTGTCGTTTCCCTTGTGCTGAGTGGATGTTCAAGTGAACAAGTGCAAGACGGGCTGAGTTCAGCTTTGCGCAGAGCCTGTGCGCAGCATGATGAAAGTTGCACCGTGCATTGTGGGGCAGGGCAACATGCTGACCAGTTCGGCCAATGCAGCAAGGATTAGACTCTGATCTCCTTTGAATAAGGCGGACTTTCATTTGTTTAAACACCCTTCTCCCAGCGGGAGAAGGGCGGGATCAAACATTTGAATCAGTCAAAAAAGACC
>JAGWUY010000267.1 GCA_028868255.1 Alphaproteobacteria bacterium
TGTTCCAGCTTGGCATCGCCCACACCATGCACCTCAGCAAAATCCCAGCGCGTCAAAGGCACACGTGCCGCCATATCAATCAACGTGCGATCAGCAAAAACCACATATGCCGGAACGCCGCGTTGTTTGGCCAACTTCAACCGCAGCGCTTTCAAGATTTGTAGCAATTGCTCCGCACGCGGATCAATTTTAAGCGCAGAGATGGCAGCCGCTTTCTTGTCCTTGCGTGTGGCCCTCACTGCATCGGCACGATATTGAAATTCACCCTGCCCCTTGGCCAGCAACTTGCCCCGTGAAGACAGAACTATGCCACCATAGCCATCATCATTCTTCTGCAATACGCCACCGCCCACCATCTGCCGGATCAGTGATTGCCAATGGCTGCGGCTGTGGTCCTTGCCCAACCCGAAAGCCAGCACACGAGAGTGCCCCGCCATTTCCACCTTGTCTGTGTGCTGGCCCAACAGCACATCAGCAATATGCGCAGCGCCATAGCGGCTGCCGGTTTGCAACACGGCCTGCACCACCTTGTGCGCATCAAGTGTACCATCCACCAACCCCACCGGGTCAAGGCACACATCACAATTGCCACACGGTTCTGACTCTTCACCAAAGTAAGATAGCAAAACCATGCGCCGGCAGCTTGGCGCATCACAATAAGCCACCAGCGAATCCAAGCGCTGCAATTCCCGCTTGCGCCGCTCCTCGCCACTATCTTCACCATCGATGAAGCGCTTGCGCATGATCACATCTTGTTGGCCATAAAACATCTGCGCCACTGCGGGCTCGCCATCGCGCCCCGCACGCCCAATCTCCTGGTAATAAGCATCGAGTGAGGACGGCAAATCGGCGTGAATCACAAAGCGCACATCTGGCTTATCAATGCCCATACCAAAGGCGATGGTGGCACACACAATGACGCTGGGCTCTGTCATGAACAAATTCTGGTTTTCTGAGCGCTGTTCAGCGCTCATACCTGCATGATAGGCAATGGCGCGGTAAGCTTGCCCCGAAAGATACGCTGCCCATTCTTCTGTGCTCTTGCGCGAGAGTGAATAGATGATGCCGCTCTCACCCTTGTGCTCAACTAGAAAATCGAGAATCTGTTTCTTGGTGTTGTCCTTGCGCGCCACACCCAGCTGAATATTGGGCCGGTCAAACCCCGCCACATATTCGTCCGCCACGCCGCCAAACATTTTGGTCACAATATCTTCGCGCGTGCCCGCATCTGCTGTGGCCGTGAATGCTCCAATCGGCACGTCAGGAAACGCCTTGGGCAGATTTTGCAACGCTGCATATTCCGGCCGGAAGGATGCGCCCCATTGCGAAATGCAATGCGCCTCATCCACTGCAATCAAACGCACGTCGAGTTTCTTCAACGCAGCAATCATCTGCGCCGTCATCAACCGCTCGGGTGCCAAATAGAGAATCTTCACTGCGCCTGCCGCTACGCGCCGCCAGATGTCCACATTCTCTTCGCGGCTGGCAGATGAATTGATCGTCTCCGCCTCCACACCAGCAAGCTTCAGCGCCGCCACCTGATCTTGCATCAGTGCCACGAGGGGTGAAACCACCACGGCTAGTCCGCCCATGGCCAATGCAGGAACCTGATAGCACAGCGATTTGCCTGAGCCGGTTGGCATAACCGCCAACACATTGCGCCCCGCCATCAAGCTGTCGACAACTTGCTGCTGGCCGGGCCTAAATTTGTCAAAACCAAAAATCTGGCGAAGAACCGCATGCGTACCCATATTTGCCCTGTTTTGCTTCACGCAGAAGGAATCACTGTGGACATCCTCA
Source organism: Alphaproteobacteria bacterium (assembly GCA_028868255.1). Classification (GTDB taxonomy): domain Bacteria; phylum Pseudomonadota; class Alphaproteobacteria; order Rhizobiales; family Aestuariivirgaceae; genus Aestuariivirga. Next base: position 1,801 of record JAGWUY010000267.1, read on the forward strand.
ATCTGCTGTCACCTGTTCGCCGCAACACCTGCCATAATGCAAGTTTATTGATAATGTTCCCGTTTTATTCTAGTTGAGAATCTATGTCATACAAACGAGTCATCTCCGTTCAGGGTGCCCGCGAGCACAATCTGAAAAACATCTCCGTTGATCTGCCGCGCGATAAGTTGATCGTGTTCACAGGCCTGTCCGGTTCGGGCAAATCCTCCCTCGCCTTCGACACAATCTATGCTGAGGGCCAGCGCCGTTATGTGGAGTCACTCTCCGCCTATGCCCGCCAGTTCCTTGAAATGATGCAGAAGCCAGATGTGGATCAGATTGACGGTCTCTCCCCCGCTATTTCCATCGAACAAAAAACCACCAGCAAAAACCCGCGCTCCACCGTGGGCACGGTGACGGAAATTTATGACTATATGCGCTTGCTCTTCGCGCGCATTGGTGTGCCCTATTCGCCAGCGACAGGCCTGCCGATTGAGGCGCAGACGGTGACGCAGATGGTGGACCGCACCCTTGCCCTGCCTGAAGGCACAAGGCTTTATCTCCTTGCCCCCATCGTGCGCGGCCGCAAAGGCGAATACAAAAAGGAACTGGCTGATCTGCAGAAGAAGGGTTTCCAGCGCGTCAAGATTGATGGCACGTTTTATGACATCGAATCGGCCCCCGTGCTCGATAAGAAATTCAAGCATGACATTGACGTGGTGGTGGATCGCCTGGTGGTGAAGCCCGATCTCGCCACGCGCTTAGCCGACTCGTTTGAAACTGCATTGAAACTGGCGGACGGGCTGACGATTGCCGAGTTTGCTGATAAGCCATTGCCACCCTCGCAAACATCCGAAGAAAGCGCAAACAAATCCGCCAATGAAACCCATGAGCGCGTAATGTTTTCACAGCGTTTCGCCTGCCCCGTTTCCGGTTTCACCATTGATGAGATTGAGCCGCGCATCTTCTCCTTCAACAACCCCTTCGGCGCTTGCCCCGCCTGCGATGGGTTGGGCACTGAGTTGAAGTTTGAGCCAGACATGGTGGTGCCCGATGGCAACCTGTCATTGCGTGAAGGGGCTATTGCCCCATGGGCTAAAACGGGCGCCACCTCGCCTTACTATTCCCAAACCTTGGAGGCCCTCGCAAAGCACTATAAATTCTCCATGACCACGCCATGGAAAGACCTGCCAAAGAAGGCGCGCGACATGGTGTTGAACGGCACAGGCGAAGAAGAAGTCACCATCACCTATGATGATGGCCTGCGTTCTTACAAAACCAAGAAAGCCTTCGAAGGTGTCATCGGCAACATCGAGCGGCGCTGGCGCGAAACCGATTCGGAATGGATGCGCGAAGAACTGGCGCAATATCAATCCGACCATGAATGCCAAACCTGCAAAGGTTACCGCTTGAAGCCGCAAACCCTCGCCATCAAGATTGACCGGCTTCACATTGGCCAAGTCTCGCTGTTCTCCATTCGTCAGGCTGACACATGGTTCCGCGAACTGGAAGGCAAACTGAAACCGAAGGATAAGGAAATTGCCGCTCGCATCCTGAAAGAAATCCGCGAGCGTTTGAAATTCCT
>JAGWUY010000268.1 GCA_028868255.1 Alphaproteobacteria bacterium
CAGGCAAAGACTGATGCAGCCGCCTACGCCGAAGAAGCCCGCAAAAAGCTGACAGAAACCATCGCCCGCCGCACCAAGCAGGCAGAGCAGAAGATTGCTCAAGCTGAAGCTACTGCGGCCAAGGATGTGCGTTCGATTGCAACAGATCTTGCTGTGAACGCTGCAACAAAATTGATATCCGAGCAAAAATCTGGTGCTAAGCTAATTGCGGAGTCAATCGCAGCTGTGAAGTCGCACTTGAACTGAGCATTAAAAATTCAGAATTGAAAACCCGGCCTTTGTGTCGGGTTTTTTATGCGCCGTTGAACCGTTCACCCGTGAAAGGGTTGAGTATTGGCACCACTGATTTTATAAAATCTTTATGATTGCGGGTAACAATCGTCATCTTGTTGTGACCAGCAATTGCGGCAATGAGCAAATCAGGTTCTGCGACATGAGATCTTTGTTTGGCAAGTCTTTGTCCAAGCAGTCGCCAATAAACCAACTCTCCTTCACCAACAGAAACAATTCGATCTGCAAACAGCGGACGGATCGTTTTTTCCAGCCATTGCGAAAGCTGAATGCGATCTTCGATGTTTTGTAGAAGTTCGATGCCAACTCGAATTTCAGCCACTGTGACGCTGCACAAGTAATGCTGGTTCACCTGTGTTCCATGCATCCATGCCAGCAGGTGCTGATTTGGCTTCGGTCGCCGAAGTTCAGAGACGATGTTGGTGTCAAGCAGCCAACGAGTCAAAACTTTATAGCCCTTTGTTTGCCAGAAGTCTTCAGACGTGGAATTTCAAAGTCTGGAATTGGACATTGCTGGAACGAAGATACAAATTCCTCGATCGTCATTTTGTCACCACCTAGGGGAGATGACGAAACAATTTCTACGCTTGGTTGCCCGTGAACCGTCACAATTTGGGGCCCTTCGCTTTGGGCAAGGCGCACCACCTCACTGAATTTGGCTTTGGCATCTTGCAGCGACCAGACACGGTGTTGCTTATTCATGACATCCTCAATTCTGACCAGTCAGACTAGTCAGAATAATTTGCGATGTCAACGTCCTGTTTGCCCCAACAAATTCTCGGTCGTAAAAGCCTCATCCAGCTGTGCCTCCGTCATCAAGCCTTTGGCCAGCACAATGCTGCGCACAGATTGGCCTGAGGCCAAAGCCTCCTTGGCCACTGCACTGGCCTTGGCATAGCCCACAAAGGGGTTGATGGCGGTGACTGCCACCAAGGAATGCTCCAGCAAGAACTTGCAGCGTGCGGCATCGGCCTCAATGCCGTAGATGCATTTTTCGCGCAGCACGGCCATACCCCGCGTGAGCATGCGCATGGATTGCAAGATGTTGAACACAATCACAGGCTCCATGGCATTGAGCTGCAATTGGCCGGATTCCGCCGCCATGGTGACTGTGAGATCGTTACCGATCACTTGAAAGGCAATCTGGTTCATCACCTCAGGCATCACCGGGTTCACCTTGCCCGGCATGATGGATGAACCGGCTTGCATGGCAGGCAGCTTGATTTCACCAAAGCCAGCGCGCGGGCCGGAATTGAGCAAGCGCAAATCATTGCAGATTTTGGAAAGCTTGACGGCAACGCGCTTCAATACGCCAGAAAACATGACGAACGCCCCCATGTCTGATGTGGCCTCAATCAAATCCCCCGCTGCCGCCACCCGCTCGCCGGAAACAGCGCTCAAATGTTTGATCACCGCTGCGCCATAGCCCGCAGGGGTGTTGATGCCCGTGCCGATGGCCGTGCCACCCAGATTAATCTCGCGCAGCAGGTTCCCCACCTCAGTAAGGCGGTCGATATCTTCACCAATCGTCACGCCAAAAGCGCGAAACTCATCACCCAGCCGCATCGGCACAGCATCCATGAGCTGCGTGCGGCCCACTTTGATGATGTCGTGGAACTCTACTCCCTTGGCCAGAAATGCGGCCTTCAAAGAGCGAAGTTCAGTTACCAGGGCCGGGCACATCCGCACCATGGTGAGGCGCATGGCCGAAGGATAGGCATCATTGGTGGACTGCGAGGCATTCACATGATCATTGGGGTGGATCAAATCATATTGCCCCGGTGGGCGCTGCAATTCGCGCAAGGCCAGATTGGCAATCACCTCATTGGCATTCATGTTTGTGGAAGTTCCGGCCCCACCCTGGATCATATCCACCACAAAGGCCGCGTCTGCCTCACCTGAAATCACCCTGTCACAGGCGCGCAAAATCGCTTGTCCAAGGCGCGGCTCAATGGCCCCCAATTCCATATTGGCCAAGACAGCCGCTTTCTTCACCATGCCTAAAGATTGCACAATTTCTGGATAATCACACAGCCGTGTTCCAGTGATCGGGAAGTTGGCCACGGCGCGGGCGGTGTGAACACCGTAAAGCACATCTGCCGGCAAATGCCATTCGCCCAGTGAGTCCGCCTCGCGCCGTGTATCAGCCATGATTACTCCGCCGCCTCCAAATAGTCAGAGGCTGGTGGGCAGGTGCATACCAGGTTCCGATCGCCATACACATTGTCCACGCGCGCCACTGTGGGCCAATATTTGGCATTGCTATAGCCAGGCAGCGGGAAGAAGGCCTGTTCCTTGGAATAGGGATGCTTCCATTCGCCAAACAGCTCATTGTGCGTATGCGGCGCGTTTTTGAGCACATTATTCACCTTGTCGGCGCGACCATGTTCCACATCAGCAATTTCACCGGCAATGGCGATGAGCGCGTCACAGAATCGATCAAGCTCGCGCTTGGCTTCGGATTCCGTTGGTTCGATCATCAGCGTGTCGACCACCGGGAAGCTCATGGTCGGCGCATGGAAGCCATAGTCGGCCAATCGCTTTGCCACATCTTCCACGCTGATCCCCGTCCGCTCTTTCAACCAGCGCAGGTCAATGATGCACTCATGCGCCACATGGCCTGACGCGCTGGTGTAAAGCACCTGAAAATGCGGGTTGAGGCGCTTGGCCATATAGTTCGCATTTAGTATTGCGATCTTGGTGGCTTGGGTCAGTCCCGGCCCACCCATCATGGCAATATACATCCAGGAGATCGGCAAAATGGCGGCAGAGCCAAAGGGTGCCGCTGAAACGGCGTGTCTCTTGCGCCCCTCAACTGCCACCACGGCGTGACCAGGCAGATGCGGGGTGAGATGCGCCCGCACACCAATGGGCCCCATGCCTGGGCCTCCGCCACCATGCGGAATGCAGAAGGTTTTGTGCAGGTTCATATGGCACACATCAGCGCCCAATTCGGCAGGGCGCATCAGGCCGACCTGCGCATTGAGGTTTGCACCATCCAAATAGACTTGCCCACCATGGTCATGGATGATCTTGCAGATATCGATGATCGAGTCCTCATACACA
>JAGWUY010000269.1 GCA_028868255.1 Alphaproteobacteria bacterium
TGTAAGCCCCCTATCCAGTTTTATTTTTTCAAAAAATGCTGCATCATTTAGAAACCGCTCAAAAAGCCTCAGCTGTTCGCGACGATAACCAATCGCAATCAAGTCCTTTTTTAAGTTCCCGCTCTGCGCCAAACTTTCAAACAGCTCGGCGTTTTCAGTTAAAAGACGCATTGCCTGCGAGGGGTCGAGCAATAGTCTCTCTATTTGCTCATCGGAAACATTTAGTTTGCGGCTGTCAGGAAAATTGACCCTCTTTATGTTCAGCAAAAAAGAAACCAGTTCGTCGATTTCGTTTTGCCTAAAAGAAAAATGCCATCTGTCGGACGGGCCAGATTGCTTGTTAAATTTTTGAATAGTAAAAATAAAAATTCCGCGGTCATCTTCAAAAAATTTGGCCACGATTTCGTAGCGGCCTGCTGTTGTCGAACGCAAAACTATCTCATCTTTTAAGCGTCCAAACGCGTAACTTCCATCAACGTCGATTACTTTTGAGACAATACGAAAATGTCGTCCTGACGCTCCATCATGAAGCTGTTTGCTATGGACAGTTCTGCCTGGGAGTCTTCCGAAGTGAATTTCTCTATCGTCGGACAATGCTGTGATGCCTCAATGTATTGCGATCTCCAAGGATAGCAATTTTTCAATCAATTGAACATGGCACTTTGGGGATCTGTACCATGATCAATTCTGTATAGCCCCCTCGCCACCCCACTTCATCCATGCTATTGCAGCGCAGCAAATCTTCTTTCCGTCATTCCCGCGAAGGCGGGAATCTCTGTTTGGCTTTGGCAAGGGCTGCACTTGCGTGGGTAACGCAGATTCCCGCTTTCGTGGGAATGACGATGTAAGGGACTAAAAATCGCGAATTGAGTTGGATGACAAGATGCCCAAAACCACCCGCACCGAAACCGATACATTTGGCCCCATAGAAGTTGATTCATCGCGTTATTGGGGCGCGCAGGCGCAGCGGTCTTTGCAGAATTTTAAAATTGGCTGGGAAAAACAGCCAGCCTCCATCATCCGCGCGCTGGGCATCATCAAGCGGGCAGCGGCGGAAACCAACATGCAGCTTTCAGGCCTTGACCCCAAGATTGCGGCGGCCATCATCAATGCCGCGCAAGAGGTGATGGAAGGCAAGCTGAATGATCACTTTCCGCTCGCCGTGTGGCAGACGGGTTCGGGCACCCAATCCAACATGAATGCCAATGAGGTGATTTCCAACCGCGCCATTGAAATGTTGGGCGGGGTGATGGGTTCTAAAAAACCGGTGCACCCCAATGATCATGTGAATATGAGCCAATCATCCAACGACACATATCCCACCGCCATGCACATCGCCTGCGCGGAAGAAATTCACCACCGCCTGCTGCCCGCTTTGCAACACTTGCGCAACGCGCTGAACGACAAGGCGCATCAATTTGCGGGGATCATCAAGATTGGCCGCACCCACACGCAGGATGCAACGCCGGTGACGCTAGGCCAAGAATTTTCAGGCTACACCCAACAGCTGGACAATGGCATTGCCCGCATTGAGCAAACCCTGCCTTTGTTGATGCAATTGGCGCAAGGTGGAACGGCCGTGGGCACAGGGCTGAACGCACCTGTGGGCTTCGATAAAAAGGTGGCAGAAACCATTGCCAATATCACCCGCCTGCCCTTCACCACCGCACCCAACAAGTTTGAAGCGCTGGCCGCGCATGACGCGATGGTGATGAGCCATGGCGCCATCAACACCATGGCCGCATCACTGTTCAAGATCGCCAATGATATAAGATTTTTGGGCTCAGGCCCGCGCTCTGGCCTTGGCGAATTGAACTTGCCGGAAAATGAACCCGGCTCCTCCATCATGCCGGGCAAGGTGAACCCCACGCAGTGCGAAGCACTGACGCAAGTGTGCGTGCAGATTTTTGGCAACAATGCCGCAATCACCTTTGCGGGCGCATCGGGCCATTTTGAACTCAATGTTTATAACCCGGTCATGGCCTATAATTTTCTACAATCGGTGCAGCTGATGGCGGATGCCGCCAACAGCTTCACAGACAATTGCGTGGTGGGCATCGAAGCGCGCGAAGACAACATCAAGGCAGCGCTGAACCGCTCGCTGATGTTGGTGACGGCGCTGGCCCCCAAATATGGCTATGACCGCGCCGCAAAAATCGCCAAGACGGCCCACAAGAATGGCACCACCTTGCGTGAGGAAGCGGTGAAGGATGGTATTGACGCCGCCGACTTTGATCTGATCGTACGGCCTGAAGATATGCTGGGGCCAAAGTGACCGCCGACATCATCAATCTTCGCCTCAAGCGAAAAGCCAAGAAACGTGATGAAGCCGCTGAAAAAGCAGCAGAAAACCGCGTTGTGTTTGGCCGTTCCAAGGCGGAAAAGAGGGTGACGGAATTTGATCGCATGAAAGAAAAAACGGTATTGGACGGGAAGAAGCGTGAAGATTGAGGCCCATTTTATAAGTACCGTCATTCCCGCGAAAGCGGGAATCTCTGTTTGCTTTCAAAACACAGATGCCCGCTTTCGCGGGCATGACGGCATTCTACGTTTTGATCGGCAATGGTCTTAATGCCCAAGGATTTAAAACGCTCCCTCACCATCGCAGGCCACCGCACCTCGCTTTCGCTGGAAGCAGAGTTTTGGGATGTGCTCAAGCAATTTGCCGAAAAGGATCACAAGACGATTGCCGCACTGGTGGCTGAGATTGATTTGACGCGCGGTTCCAGAAACCTCTCGAGCGCCATTCGTGTGTGGATATTGAAGAGGCTGCAGACGCCTTAAAGGCCAGGCAGCAATCGCAAATATTTTGGCATTTCGGATTTGGTGATGGCTGCCCCTGCTGCAACGGCTGCATCCAAATCTGCTTTGCGTCGCGCAAGCGTGATGACCCGTTGGGCCGCATGCACTTTGAGTTCACGCAAGCGCAAGCGCAATTCCTGACGCTGGGCCTGATAAGCAGCATATTTCACTTGATCTTCTTGTGTCTGCGCAGCTTCTTCGGCCACCAGCTTTTCCTGCTCTTTCTTAACCCTATCAAGTTCGGCAATATCGCGCGCGATAAATGCGTAACCAAGCTTTGCTGAAATGGCTGCGGTGTCGCTGCGCCGCGCCAGATTGCCCACCGCTCCTTCATAGTTGATGCGCAATTCCGGCAAATCCAACCGGTTCGACGCATTGAGAATAATATTAGCCTTGGCTTGATTGTTTGAAAAATCATAAGCCGGGGTGAGGATCACAGTTGAGGCTGGCAGCGCTGTTGTGATTGCTTCACCCGTTACAACACCTTTGGCAATAGTGAAGCCGTGGATACCGCCTTCTAAATCAA
>JAGWUY010000270.1 GCA_028868255.1 Alphaproteobacteria bacterium
ATCACGTCGGATCCGACCTTGGAAGCCTTTCAGCAACGCATCCACATGGTCGATGTCAGCCGAAGACCAAGAAGCCACCTGATCAAAATGCCACACACCAACTTTATTAAGGAGTTTTTCAAACGCTGGTCCGACGCCCCAGATCAATTTGAGATCATCGGCCTTGCCACGCGGCTTTTTGAGCAGCTCAGGCGCAGATGACTTTACCTTGGGGGCAGACTTCGCAGCGATTGGCGCAGGCTTTGCTGCGACGGGTGCAGGCTGTGCCGCAAGGGGTGCCGACACTGCTGCGATAGATGCCGGGGCCGAAGGCATAGCCCCATGTACCACCAAAGCTTCTTTCACAATTTCAGCCGGTGCCTCATCTTCTTCAACGCCCAAATAGGCGCGGATCACAGCTGGGTCTTCCTTGATTTCCCCAGGCGTACCATCAGCTATCTTACGGCCATAATCCAACACAACAACGTGATCTGAAATTTTCATCACCACGCTCATGTCATGCTCGATTAACAAAATTGCTGTATCATGTTCATCGCGGATTGAGATCAATAACTTGTTCAATTCCTCAGACTCGGAGGGGTTCAAACCAGCAGCGGGTTCATCAAGGCACAGCAGGCGCGGATTGGTACACATGGCGCGGGCAATTTCCAACCGGCGTTGTGCGCCATAGGGCAGGTTGCCCGCTGCATCATCGGCTCGCTCGGTCAGGCCCACCTTATCGAGCCAGTATTTGGATTTTTCAATCGCTTCATTCTCTGCGCGTTTAAATCTGCCACTGCCCAAAATGCCGCCGACTGTGAAACCAGAGGCCCCCATCAGCGTATTGTGTTGCGCCACCATCAAATTTTCTAAAAGTGTCATGCCAGAGAACAGGCGAATATTTTGGAATGTCCGGGCCACCTTGGCAAAACGCGTGATGCGGAAATCATCCATACGTTCCAACAGAAATTCTTTGCCGCCTTGATGGCGCAGTTTGATCATTCCTTCAGTGGGTTTGTAGAACCCAGTGATGCAGTTGAATACGGTGGTTTTGCCAGCACCATTGGGGCCTATCAAAGCGGTGATTTGCTTACGCCCGGCGTTAAACGATAGATCGCCAATAGCGGTCAACCCGCCAAAACGCATGGTAAGGTGCTGCACTTGCAGCTCAGGATCAGTGGACCAGTTTTTCTTCATCAGCCATGCCCCTCGGCAACGAGATCACCGGAGACGGACTTTCTCTCTTTCAGGAATACAGTGGGTTCGCGTTTGGTCACAAACCCACGTGGACGGAAACGCATCATCAGCACCATGGCCAAGCCAACCGCCAACATGCGGAACTGAATGGGTTCGGTTCCCGTTGGCAAAATGGCTTTCATAAAATCCATTTCGCGGAACAACTCAAATGAACCCATGATCGCAATAGCCGAGAACACGATGCCAATTTGCGATCCCAAGCCACCCAAAACCACAATGGCAAGGATCAGCGCAGATTCGATATACACAAAGGATTCAGGCGAAACGAAACCTTGGCGCGCCGCAAAGAAGCTGCCAGCAAAACCGCCAAACATAGCCCCGATCGCAAATGCGGTGAGCTTTGTGGTGGTGGTGTTGATGCCCAGTGAGCGGCAAGCAATTTCATCTTCACGCAGTGCTTCCCAAGCGCGCCCGATTGGCAGGCGGCGCAGGCGCTTGGTCACAAAATAAGTCACCAATGCCAAAGCAAGAATGACATAATATAAGAAGATATAAAAATGGATGCGGTTATAATCCATCCCAAAGAACGCGGCGAAACTGCCTGGGCCATCCTTGAAGGGCAAGCCAAAAAAGGTGATCTTGTCAACACCAATGCCCTGCGGGCCATTTGTGAAGGCAAACCAGTTTTGCAACACCATGCGAATAATTTCGCCAAAGGCCAGCGTCACGATAGCCAGATAGTCGCCCCGCAGGCGCAGCACCGGAAAGCCCAAAATGACGCCCCATGATGAGGCGAGAATGCCTGCAATGGGCAAGGCAATATAAAACGCCCAAGGCACCACTCCAGCGCCGAACCAATGAGGCAGATAATATGAAGTGAGCAGGGCATAGGTATAAGCGCCAACGGCATAAAATGCCACATAACCCAGATCAAGCAGACCAGCCAAACCCACCACCACATTTAGGCCCCAACCCAACATAACGTAGATCAGAATGTAAACTGCCAAATCCATCACCCGCTTGTCCCAAGACAAATTGAAAGCTGTGATGATAGGAAAAGCCAACGCGAATATCAGTAAGCAGGGTGCCACATATTTTCCAATGTTTTCGGCAAAGCTTGGGCCTTTGGAGATTGCAGCGGGTGGCTTTGCGATGCCAGCCCGTTCCGGCCTGTTCCACACAAACAGATGCATGAAGGCGCGAAAACCAGTGACGGCAGCAACCATTAGCGCCACCATTTCAAAGCGTGAGCTAATAGTGATGATCCCCTGCAACATCGTGGTTTTCAGTGCCACGATGGGTGTGAGGATGAGGAAAGTGATGATTGCAGTTACAATCAAATCTTTTAGCAAGGCGGAAGAACGCAAGCGTTCACCTGGCTGTGCAGCAGAACTGTCTTTTGGTGTTGGTGCCATGATTAAACTTTCTCGACTTCGGGTTTGCCCAAAAGACCTTGCGGCATGAAAATCAAAACCACGATCAACAAGGCATAGGAAGCCGCATCTTTGTACTCCACTGAGAAATAGGCGCTCCAGAAGGTTTCGACCAAACCAATCACCATGCCGCCCAACATGGCACCGGGAATAGACCCGATGCCACCCAGCACCGCGGCTGTGAAGGCTTTGATGCCGGTGTCAAAGCCAACATGCGCATCAGTCACATTGTACAGAAGGAAATACATGAGGCCGGCAAAAGCAGCGAGGCATGCACCCATGATGAAAGTGACTGAAATGGTGCGATTGACATTGATCCCCAAAAGAGAGGCCATTTTTGTATCCTGTTCGCAAGCCCGTTGAGCACGACCCAACGATGTGCGCTGAATGAGCAGGGTAAAAATGGTCATCAAGAGTAGTGTCGAGAGAATGACAAGAATTTGCATGTTAGAAATTGTAACAACAAAATCGCCGGCGCCGCCTTCAACTGCAACGCGGTGCATGACTTCATATTTGCCATTGATAATGTTTTGAATGGGCTTCGGGCGGGCCTCTTGGGCAACGCGCACAAATTCCTGCAATACAATAGACATGCCTATCGCGGAAATGAGTGGTGCCAAACGAAACGACCCGCGCAAGGGTCGATAGGCCACGCGTTCAATCGTCCAATTATAGACCGATGCAATCAACATCGCGATCAGGCAGGTGAGCGCCAAAGC
>JAGWUY010000271.1 GCA_028868255.1 Alphaproteobacteria bacterium
ATGGCCCGCATTCAGGATCAACACGGCGGTTGTGATCAACTCATCCTCGGTGAGTTTTGCGCCTTCGCTTTCGGCGCGGACCAATTCTGACAGCAAATCATTGCGCGGGTTTTTGCGCCGCTCGGCGATCAGGCTGCGCATGTAAGCGCTGAACTCCAGAACTGATTTTACCGCCTTGTTTTCAATCGCCCTGTTTTCGGAAGGATTGGCGCGCCGGGCCATATACATCGCGACATGATCATGCGACCAGGCCAGAAACTGATCCGCCATTTCAACCGGCGCACCCAGCAATTCGCAAATCACAATCACGGGAATGGGCGTGGCATAGGCGGCCAGCAAATCCACTTCACCTTTTGCTTCAAAACCATCAATCAACTGATTGGAAAGATTCGAAATTATCGGGCGTAGGCGTTCCACCTGTCGTGACAGAAACGCCCGGTTGATGAGGCCCCGCAGCCGCGTGTGAACCGGGGGTTCCAGCTCCAGCAGCGAATGGCTTTCATGGGCGGTAAAGGCGGCAAGATGCGGGGCAGGCTCCGCCCAGCCCAACTCTTCACGCGTGGCCACATGCAAAATCTGGCGGCCAAAGCGCCTGTCGCGCAGCAACCCATTCACATCCTCAAAGCGCGAAAAACACCAATGGCCATATTGTTCCCACTTGAAAACCGGCACTTCGGCACGAATGCGGTGGTAAATGGGGTAGGGGTTTTCATAGAATTGCGCGTCACGCGGGTCTAGATTGACGCTTCTGGTGTTGGAATCGATGAACATGGTCGGTAAGGTCGCCGGATGAAAGTCTATATCAGTGTCGATATTGAAGGCATAGCAGGCATCACCCATTGGGACGAGGCCGAAAAAAATCACGCCGATTGGCAGGAATTCCGCGAAATCATGACGCGTGAGGCCAACGCCGCGATTGTTGGTGCAATTTCTGCCGGGGCTACTGACATCTATGTGAAAGATGCTCATGATTCGGGCCGCAACCTGATCACCACAATGTTGCCGCGAGGTTGCACGATTATCCGCGAATGGTCGGGGCATCCCTATTCGATGATACAGGAGCTTGACGAAAGCTTTGACGCGCTGGTGATGATCGGCTGGCACGCCCATATGGGGTCAGAAGAAAATGCGCTGGCTCACACCATGAACACTCGCACCCATATGGTGAAGCTGAACGGCAAGCCTGCGTCTGAATTCACTTTGTTTGTGAACGCCGCCGCCACCTTGGGTGTGCCCACGGTTTTTGTGAGTGGCGATGAGGCTTTGATGCGCGAGGTGGAGTCCACCAACCCGAACATTGCGCGGCTTGCAGTAAAACGGGGTGTTGGCGCATCAACTATTTCTATGTCGCCAAGAACAGCGCAAAATGAAATACGCACGGGCGTCAACCTCGCGTTAAGGGCGAAGAAAGACAAATGCCTTGTTACAGTGCCAGAACACAATGTTTTGGAAATTACCTATGCCAGCCCCACGCTGGCCTATGAAAAAAGTTTTTATCCCGGCGTCAAATATGTGGGCGACCGCACCAACCGAATTGAAACCACCAATTTTTTTGATGTGATGCGCGCCCTGCGCTTCATCAAGTAACCTGAAAGCTCACCATGCAAACCACACGCCCCAATGAATTCATTGCGCTCATCGCGTTTCTCACAGCGCTTATGGCCATGTCGATCGACACGATGTTGCCCGCTGTTGGCCTGATTGCCAACCAGTTGGGTGCCGCGAACCCGAATGACCGCCAATTCATTGTGCTGTTCTTTTTTCTGGGCATGACTTTTGGCCAACTGATCTTTGGGCCGCTGTCAGATTCCTTCGGTCGCAAGCCCATCATTTATATCGGGCTGGTGCTTTATGCCGTCGGTGCGTTTATGTGTTTGGTATCCACCAACTACACCATGATGATTGTGGGCCGCATGGTGCAGGGCTTTGGTGGCGCATCACCGCGCGTGGTTTCAACTGCCATGGTGCGCGATGGCGCCAAGGGGGCCGATATGGCGCGGATCATGAGTTTTGTGATGTCGGTGTTTATGCTGGTGCCCATTCTGGCACCAAGCATTGGCCAATTGGTGCTTTATGTTGGGTCTTGGCGCTATATTTTCGCGGGCTTCATCGTTGCTGCGATCATTGCTTCGCTTTGGTTGGGATTGCGCCAGGCAGAAACCCTGGCTCCCGAAAATCGCCATGATTTTTCTCCGGCCGATTTGTGGGCCAGTGCCAAACTGGTGGTGAACAATCGGATTTGCCTGGGTTACACGCTGGCATCCGGCTTCATCTTTTCGGCTTTCACCTGCTATCTCGGCACATCGCAACAGATTTTTGCCGAGCAATATGGCCAAGGTGATAAATTTGCACTGTGGTTTGGCGGCCTTGCCATTGCCATTGCGTTGGCCATGGTTTTCAACGGCAACTATGTGAAGAGGCTGGGCATGCGCATGATTTCCAAATGGGCGGTGCGCGGCTTTTTGGTCGTGTGGGCCATGATGCTTGGTGCGAGTATTGTATATGCAGGCCACCCGCCTTTGATTGTTTTGGGCCTTTTGTTGCCGTGGTCATTCTTTTGCAGCGGCTTGACCTTTGGCAACATCAATTCGCTGGCGTTGGAACCCATGGGCCATAATGCAGGCATGGCCGCAGCCATTTCAGGCTTTATTGCATCCTTGATGGCAGTGATTTTGGGGGGCGTTAGCGGCAGATTTTATGATGGCACCATGTATCCCATTTCCTTTGCATTCTTAGGCTTTGGGGCGCTGATGTGGCTGGCCATTGAATGGGCCGAGCGCGGCCGCACTGGTGAAAAATCTGAGGCTTGATTATAGGCGCGGCTGCGCTAAACATTTTTTCTATGTCTCGCAAATATTCAATCTTTTCGCTGGCGCGCCACGCGCTGCGCCCTTCGGAACCTTGGCCTGAGGCCTGGGCCAAGCCGGAGCCTAAATCCTCTTATGATGTGATCATCATAGGCGGCGGCGGGCATGGGCTGGCCACGGCCTATTATCTTGCCAAGAACCACGGCATGAAAAACATTGCCGTGCTTGAAAAATCCAATATCGGTTCTGGCAATGTGGGCCGCAACACAACGCTGATCCGCTCTAATTACATGATCGGTGGCAACACCGCGTTTTTCGAACATTCCATGAAACTGTGGGAAGGCCTTTCGCATGAGTTGAATTTCAACTGCATGGTGTCTCACCGCGGCCAAATGGTTTTGGCGGTGGGGCCGGGGCAGCTGGATGCCTTTGCAAGGCGCGGCAACACCATGCGCCTGAATGGCATTGATGCTGAATTGCTGGACCGGGGTGAGGTGATGAAGGAGTTGCC
>JAGWUY010000035.1 GCA_028868255.1 Alphaproteobacteria bacterium
CGAGATTGGTTTTAATGGGCACGGGCTGGCCAACCTTGAAGGCGGCCCGCGTTTTTTCTATGTGCCGGTAAAAACACGCGCGGCATTGGAAAAATCAATGGTAGTCCAACCATATTGGTCGCGCCTCATTGCGCCACTAGGTGGTGTAGATGCGGCCTATATCTATACGCGCGGTGGCGATGCGCAATCCACGTCATTCCGTGCGCGCATGTATGCGCCCACTGGCGGAATTCCTGAAGATCCAGCCACAGGCTCAGCCACGGCTCTGCTTGCCGCGCAATTATTGACCGCCGAAGAGCTGGCCGACGGAACCCACGCGTGGAATTTGGAACAGGGTTATGAAATGGGCCGACCTTCTGACTTGCGTTTGGAGGCCGATGTAGCGCAAGGTGCATTGAGTGCTGTGCGTGTGGGCGGCAGTGCGCTTCAGGTGATGAATGGAGAAATTGAACTATGAGTTTGCATCAAGCCTTATTGATTTTGCACTTGTTTTCCGTCGCCGTGGTGATGGGGGTAGGCATTTCAAACCTCATCAGTTTTCGCGTGCAGCGCAAGCTTGAAGGCGAAGCCGCAAAAGGTGTCGCCAAGGCGCGCGAAGCAACATTGATCTATTCTGATATTTTTGTGATGGTTTTGGTTGCTGCGGGGCTAGGCCTGCTATGGCAACGTGGCGGAGCGGGTGGTCTCAACGCATGGTTCCATGTCAAAATGGCAGCGGTGGCCGTGTGGTTGGCCTGTTTTGTTGCAATGCGTATTTTTATCGCGCGGTTCTTGCACAACCAAGACGCAGCATTGATGCCACGCATCAAGCTTCTGGCACATGTAGCCATCACTGGTGCAATGGTGGCCTTGGTCAGTGCTGTGTTGGCGTTTGCAGGTTAGCTCTATTCAACAGATAGAATTTGTTTGGCTTGGGCCGTCACGTCCATGCCTTCTTTTTCATTTCCAGCACCACAAAGCTGCACGGCTTGCTCTCGCAGGTCAGTCACCTCTGTTTTTTGGTCCGAGTCCAACTTGGCTGTTTTCAAAGCAGCGTCGATCTTGTTGATGTCGTCTTGGCAAGTGCCTGCCAAAGCGGCGGCACCAAAAACCATGCTGAACGCGGCAGCATATGAAAGTGTCTTGACCATTTGTAATCCCTGATTTTGAGTGACATGCATTGCCCAGCAACTGTGACAAAACTATGCCCAAATTTGATTCCCGGCAATGTTGGTTAAAATTTGCTATGTCTTGGAAATTCGGTTAGACAACCTCAATGTTTTACGTTTCTGCGCCTTTTAAATTGTTTTTGGCCCTGCTGCTTACCAGCCCCTGAGGGCCCTCTGGGCGTGCGCCCAGGCTCTACAGGGGATTTTGTGAAACGCCCCTCCCCCACAATTCAGTAGAGCAGAGTTTTTCAGCATGATGATTAATCCACAATCCAAATACCGTGCCTTTGCGCAGGTCCATCTGCCCGATCGTACCTGGCCTGCCAAGACAATCACAACACCGCCTATATGGTGCAGCGTGGATTTGCGCGACGGCAACCAAAGCCTGATTGAACCCATGGGCCACGAGCGCAAAATGCGCATGTGGAATGCACTGGTGAAAATGGGTTTCAAAGAAATTGAAATCGGCTTCCCCTCCGCCAGCCAGACGGATTTTGATTTCTGCCGCTTCCTGATCGACAATGGCAAAATTCCTGATGACGTGACCATTCAAGTTCTGGTTCAATGCCGCGAGGATTTGATCCGTCGCACTTTCGAAGGCATCAAGGGTGCCAAATCCGCGATCGTGCATTTTTACAATTCGACATCAGAATTACAACGCCGCGTGGTGTTTCAAAAAGATAAGGAAGGGATCAAGGAGATTGCGGTCAATGCAGCCAAGCTGATTCGCGCCATGACCGACGAAAGCGGCATGGCCGAGGCCATTCGTTTTCAATATTCGCCCGAAAGCTTCATGGGCACAGAACTGGACTATGCCAAGGAGATTTGCGAGGCGGTGATGGATGTGATCCAGCCTACGCCAGAACGCAAATTGATCCTCAATTTGCCATTCACGGTGGAAGCCGCAACGCCCAATGTACATGCTGACCAGATTGAATGGTCGATCCGCAACATCAAAAACCGGGATTGCATTTATTATTCAATCCACGCGCACAATGACCGTGGCTGCGCCGTGGCCGCAACCGAACTTTCCATGATGGCGGGCGCTGACCGGGTGGAAGGTACATTGTTTGGCAATGGTGAGCGCACTGGCAATGTAGACATCATCACGCTAGCGATGAACATGTTTAGCCAAGGCATTGATCCCAAATTGGATATTTCCAATGTGAATGAGCTCGTGCGCATGGCTGAATATTGCAACCAGCTGCCTATTCACCCGCGCCACCCTTATGCAGGTGAATTGGTGTTCACTGCTTTTTCTGGTTCGCATCAGGATGCCATCAACAAAGGCTTCAAGCATATGAAGGCCTCAAACAAGCCCCTGTGGGAGGTGCCCTACCTGCCGATTGACCCGATGGATTTAGGGCGCTCTTATGAAGCTGTTGTCCGGATCAACAGCCAGAGTGGCAAAGGCGGCGTGGCCTATATTCTGGAAACGGAACATGGCATTGAGCTGCCACGTCGGCTGCAAATCGAGTTCTCAAAAGTGGTGCAATTGATCGCGGATGGAGAAGGCGTAGAGCTTTCGGCTGATCGCCTCTGGAACGCCTTTGAAGGCACTTATCTCGAAGGCAATGGTCCCTACAGATTTGTGGAGCACAAGAGCCCATCAGACCATGGCAACCAACCCATAAGCGCGACCATCACGCTGAACGGCAAAACCAAAACCATCAAAGGCCAAGGCAATGGCCCCATTGATGGCTTTGTGGATGCAATGCGCAGGGAATCTGGCCTTGTCTTTGACATCAGCGATTACCGCGAACAATCTATGGGTCACGGGGCCAATGCCGCTGCCATTGCTTTTGTTGACTTGCGCTTAGCCGATGGCACAACTCTTTTTGGTGTTGGCATCGACAAAAACATCGTGGTGGCCAGTCTCAAAGCGGTGGTCAGCGGCGTCAACAGGTTGGTCAAGAAGTAGCTAACTCTTTTTTTCGCTTCATGCCCGCGCAGGCGGGCATCACTGATGGTTGATAACAACATTCGTCATCGTTCTTGGTCAAACACAAATCCCCGTCTGCGCGGGAATGACGCCTTATTGGATTTGAGTACTAGACTCTGATCTCCTTTGAACAAGGCAGACTTGCATTTGTTTAAACACCCTTCCCCCGTTGGGGGAAGGTGGCGCGAAGCGACGGATGAGGGCCTTACCCGCCAATAAGATGCCAGCAATTTTCCTCGCGGCAACGCCCTCATCCGCCCTTCGGGCGCCTTCTCCCAACGGGAGAAGGGTGGGATCAAACACATGAAACAGTCAAAAAAGACCGTGCTCTAGCCCGGCAGGAGTTGCCGCAATGCCTCGTAAATCAAATTGAACGACACCAGCACAAGGGCGATTTCTACGGCTTTGAAAAATGGTTTTTCGGGCAACACTTTAGTGAGCCAAAAGCCTGCCCAGGCGCCGAACAGCGCCATAGGCGTCAGGTATAAACATTTCTCCAAACTCACCATGTTGATCTGGCCAAGCAACCAATAAGGTGGCAATTTAAGTGCGTTTATGATGGCGAAGGTGATGGTGGAGGTGCCGGCATATTTCATCTTGCTCAGGCGTTGCGGCAGCACATACATTTGAAAAGGAATGCCACCAGCATGGGCCACAAAGCTGGTAAAGCCGGCGATAGATCCCCAAAACAGGCCGCGAGGTACGTCCGCGGGTTTTGATTCGAGATCCTGCTTCTTACTCTTGAAATAAAGGTCGATGGAATACCAAATGCCGATCACACCGACAATGAGCTTGACCAAATTGTCGCTGTTGTAATGCGCGGTGGCCCAACCAACGCCAAGGCCTATGACGCCAGCCAGCACCATGATCTTGATGTTCCAAGGGTCGTAGTCCTTGCGGTAGAGCCAAAGACCATAGACATCGCTCACAATGTAGAGAGGCAGCAATAGACCAGCCGCAACGACTGGCGAAATCACTTGCGCCAGAATGGGCACAGCCAATATCCCCACCCCTGGCACACCGCCTTTTGACGCGCCGACGACAAAGGTTGCCACCGCAGCAAAGGCCCAAAACAACGTGCCGTCCATCATTGGCAGTCAGACAAGGCAACGCTGGCCAATGGAATATTCAGATGCGCAGCAACTGCTTCCACCACAAAATTGTGGTCTTCACGTTGAGGAATGCCTGAAACGGTTATCGTGCCCACTACACCGACATTCTTGATGATAATTGGAAAGCAGCCGCCAGCCGCAGCCATCTCAATGGCTGCAACACCCATGTTTTCATCCAACTTGAGGCCCCGCTTTTCAAGCACACGGCCAATGTGATACGTGCTCTGGTGAAACCGCTGTGTGGCATTGATTTTGCGCTGCACCCAACTTTCATTTTCAGGGGCAGAACCCGGCAACGCGGCAAAAAACAGCTTGCGCCCCGCGCAGCGAATATCGATAACAAAGGGGTGCTTGCGCTCAAGTGCTGCTTCGCGCATGGCACTGCCCAATTCCCAAGCATCCGACTCATCAAACTTTGTAAACTGGAGCAGCTGCTCTTGTAGTTTCAGGCGCACCAGATCATCGTCAAGACTCATGTGTCATTCCCCTTGTCGCAATTGACTTAAGCCCATTTGGTTTGCAAATTACATAGGATTAATGGTTGCGCCGCCTTTTCAACAAAATTAAAAGTCATTAAAGTTTAAGTTAAGGGGTGAATCACACATTCATCGCACGACAAGCGCTGTGCCATTAGGTGACAGACGGGGCCAATTTTTATAAGGAATTCAAGATGTCTAAATCACTGCGCAATCTATCAATGGCGTTTGCTGCCATGGTGCTGGCCAGTCCAATGCTGGCAGCCGATGTGCAAGCCAAAGAAAGCTTCATGGCAACCTGTTCAGCCAAATATAAAGCAGCCCAAGCTTCTGGCGCGCCTGAAGGCACACTGAAGTGGACAGAATTTATGAAAACTCAGTGCGCGGCCAATGCAGCAACTGCGGCACCAGCGGCTCCTGCTGGTGCAAAATCTGCCAAGGCAGCCACCATAACACCCAAGACACCCAGCGGCTCATTTATGGCTGATTGTTCAGCCGCGTGGAAAGACATGAAAGCCAAAAAAACGGTGCCCGCCGGCATGACTTGGAAAGCCTTTGTCGCTTCCAAGTGCATTGCCCCTGCGGGAGCAACGGCTGCCCCCACAACATCAGCCGCTGCCACCGGAGGCACGTTCATGCAACAGTGCAGTTCCGCGTGGAAAGCTATGAAGGATGCGGGCACCATACCAGCTGGTCTTTCTTGGAAACAGTTTGTGAGCAACAAGTGTGTAACAACGGCTGCATCAACAGCCCCCGCACCGATTGCCGCCAAGAAAAAATCGGCCGTTGCAGCCAACGGCATGGACGCAACTCCGGTTGAACCCACCGATGGCAATCAAACGCCGTTGGCCACAGTTGATAAGAATGGCAAGGCCTTCACGCCCGGCCAAATGGCCGCCCACCAACGTGCCCGAGATTGCGGTGCCAAATGGCGCGCCAACAAGGCCACTTTCCAAGCACAATATGGCACTTGGCCAAAATATTGGTCAGCCTGCAACGCCGAGCTGAAGGCGCAAGGGCAATAAGACTAATTGAAATGTAAAGAGAAGGCCGCACAAAATTGCGGCCTTTTTTAATTTGGCATCGTATTCAAAAATGCAAAAGCAACGCAATCATATTGAATTGCGTCGCTTGCAGCTAAATCTGGTTGTGGCCTAGTTACGCGCCTTGTCCACCAACTTGTTCTTGGCGATCCAAGGCATCATTTCGCGAAGCTTGGCGCCCACGGCTTCGATCTGGTGTTTGTCGTTGTTGCGGCGGATGGCCTTGAAGCGTGATGCACCGGCCTTCCATTCCTGCATCCATTCGGACGTGAACTTGCCGTTCTGAATGTCTTTTAGAACGCGCTTCATTTCCTGCTTGGTTTCATCGGTGATGATGCGTGGGCCAGTGACGTATTCGCCCCACTCAGCAGTGTTCGAGATCGAATAGTTCATGTTGGCGATGCCGCCTTCATAGATCAGATCCACGATCAGCTTCACTTCATGCAAGCATTCAAAGTAAGCCATTTCTGGCGCGTAACCCGCTTCAACCAGAGTTTCGAAGCCCGCGCGGATCAGCTCAACCAAGCCGCCGCAGAGAACAACTTGCTCGCCGAACAAATCGGTTTCGCATTCTTCACGGAAGTTGGTTTCAATGATGCCGGAACGTCCGCCGCCCACACCACAGGCGTAAGACAAAGCGAGGTCATGGGCATTGCCCGAAGCATCCTGATGCACGGCAATGAGGCATGGCACGCCGCCACCTTTTTGATATTCACCGCGCACGGTGTGACCAGGGCCCTTTGGGGCGATCATAATCACGTCAACTGTCTTCTTTGGTTCGATCAAACCGAAATGCACGTTGAGACCGTGAGCAAATGCAATCGCAGCGCCATCCCGAATGTTTGGAGCAATCTCACTCTTGTAAATGTCGGCCTGCAATTCATCAGGTGTCGCCATCATCAACAGATCGCCCCACTTGGCGGCATCAGCAACAGTCATCACTTTCAAACCATCGGCTTCCACTTTCTTGGCAGTGGGTGAACCTGCCTTCAGTGCCACGGCAATGTCCTTGGCGCCCGAATCCTTCAGGTTCAGCGCATGAGCGCGGCCTTGGCTGCCATAACCCACGATGACAACTTTCTTGTTCTTGATCAGATTAACGTCGGCATCCCGGTCATAAAATACGCGCATGTTGGAGTTTCCTATTGAAATTATGCCGCGTGAAATAGCGGGCTGGCGCAATTATGGCAAGCGTTTGGTTTGGGCGGGCTCTAGCCAACCTCGATAATGCACTAGGCGGCCAAAAAGTGGGTATGAAATTTCGACATCAAAAAGATGTTTGCCGTCGGGACTGGCGCGTTCGATGGCTTTGACTTTGGGCACCAGCACCAGCGGCAGCTTGAGGCCGAAAACCGTCATCGCTACGGGAATCATATCGATGCCTTCGGGGGAGGTTTTGAGGAAGAGTTTGATGCGGAATGGGCCAAAGCCCTCTTCGATGGTTTGATCGTCAGGGTTGGGGTTTCGCATCACACTTTGCATCACGCGGCCAGGGAAATGCCGGGCCCAGTTTTCTTTGTCGCCATCACGAATTATTATAGTGCGCAGAGGCTGGTTTTGGCCCGGTTTCGCGAAACCAAAACCACGAGCCAATATGCGGCCCATAAGTGTGGTGGCACCCTCAACATTTGCCTCGCCTTGCAGCAGCAGGGTTGGAGCAGTTTCATGAATCGCGCGGGTGATGGCGGGAATGGTGTTCCAATTTTTTCCCAATGCCTTTTGGAACAGGTTTTCGCGAGGATAGAATGTCACTTCTATTTGTTTCGTGATGCCGAGGCGCTCGAAATGTGGCACGAGCGACAGCAGCGCAACTTCACCAGCGGCAGACCGCGCCCCAGTCTTCAACTGATCCAGATTTTGCAATAATACCACAACAGGCAAAATAGGTACGTTGGGGCCCACACCGCCCTTGGCACTGAGTGACCAGCGCGTTTTGATGGGCGCGCCATTTTGATCTTTGCCTGTCGCCTCAACCAACATGCCGCCGTGATCTGTGCCGAACGGCTTCAGCAACTCTGCCAACTTTAGAAAAAGCGTTGCATAGCGTGGCAAATTTTTCAGCCGCAAAAAACTGAAAAGCCGCAACGCATGGTGCATCACGCCCAATTCCAGCCCGGCTTTAAATTCAGCGCTGGTGACGGGATGATACCTCCGGCACAATTCGTCCAGATCAGGCGTTTCGCACAGGGTCACATTTCGCGACCCGATCTGCGGTATGATGATGCGCTGGTTCTGGCTCCAACCACGGGCACTGGTGCGCGCACCATTCTGAAAAAGTGACATGGGTTTGCCCACATAGGACAAGATGGCCTCGATCACCGAAAGACCACGCGGCGCACGATTGCTCGGAGAGATGGCGACCAAAACACTCTGAATGACTTGCCAGTCTTTGACCAAATGATCGAGCGCGGCGTGTGACAGCGCCGGTGTGGAACTTGCGCCTGAAATCACCGCAACATTTGCAGCACGTGCTGCATCATTCAGGCTGGGGATCGACTTTACGAATGCGCGGGCATCGGCAATATCGATGTAATGCGCACTTGAGGCGATGGCAGCCTCGGCTATAGCAAATGATGAGCCTTGAAAGGGGCCAGCAACATCAATAATGACTGAGGGGCTGATCTGTTTGATCACGGATGGATCAGGTGCAGCGCGATCAAAATATTTGAACTCAGCCTCAATGCCCGCCAAGCGACACAGCTTGAGCAATGGTTCGGTTTTTCCTGCATTTCGCCCCGCAAGGATCACCTTATCGCAACATCTGGTGGTGGCGATCTGCTGGACCAGCCGCGAACCGAACACCCCCGTGGCACCGATGATAAAGGCTGTTTTCATTTCAGCATCAGCTTGCCCGCAACCAAATTGGCCAGCAGCTTTTGCGAGGACGGAACCATCGATGCTCCAGCCACCAGATAGTCTCGCAGCATTGGCAAGATCTGTGAGTCTGACTGGTAAAAGGGTGTGAAGATGGCAGACATGGCCTGATAGAGCCGCACATGCCAGCGGCGGGCAGCGGCATAGTTATGCAGAGCCTGTTGCAATGTGCTGGCGGTTTTGAGAGCACCAGTTAAGGCCATCACATCCAGTAACGCCATGTTGGCACCCTGCCCCAATTGCGGGCTGGTGGAGTGGGCGCTGTCACCAATGAAAACGAGGCTATCGCCAAAAGGCAATGAAAGTGTGTGGTGATCGTAGCGCGCCATCGTCATTTGATCAGCGCTCAAGATGGTGTTGAGAAGTGGCTGCGTCTCGGGCCAAAGCTGGGCCACGTGGGATTTCCAGCGGTCAAGACCTTCGGCCTGCCACTGCGTGTAATCAGCACTTTTCAAACTCCAGAAAAAGGCAGCGTGGTGGTTGTCGCCCGGAAAGCGCTTGCCGATGGGCAAGACGCCGATCATCACTGAAGCTGCTTCATAACGCTGTTCCAGCGCCTGATCGTCGAAAGGCGCACCCGGCCAAGGCAGGCTGGCCCAAATGGCCCCATATTGCAGGCTGCGCCGCCTATCTGGCCCGCTGGCATTTTTGATCAGCGGAGAGCGGCCGCCCAAGCCATCTATAATCAAATCAAATGGACCATGGCGCTCGCCTTGATCCAAGATCAGCGTTGTACTGTCTAAACCTATGATAAAGGACGACATTTTAAACTTGATGTTGAGATTTTTAACCGCAGTATGTAGCACGTAAAACAACCCGGCGCGGTGCACGGCCAAGCCTGTTTCACCACCCAGCCCTGCGTAACGCACATCGAGCACAATGCGCCCCGTTTTCGCGGATTTGCCTGAAAGCTTGGTGATGGGTGCGCCCAACTGTCGGATGTCAAGGGCCAGCCCCAACCACTCCAAAACCGCAAGGCCTGCGGGCTGAAGGATGAGGCCTGAACCAATGGGTTTTGGTGCATCAAACTGATCGAAAATGGTGATGTGATGCCCCTCGCGGTGGAGGGCAATAGCAGCGCTAAGACCCGCTGGCCCTGCCCCACAAATCGCAATATTCAAGTGGTTCAAAAATGCGTTCTCCCGCTGCCAGCCACTCTATCAGCGCGTGCGGGGAAAATTCAATTCCAAATCTCCGATCGCAGCGCGGAATTTCCGCACGGCGTCGGCCAAACCATAAATCATTGCATCGGCAATCACAGCATGGCCGATAGACACTTCTGCGAGGTTGGGCAAGGCCTTGACCAAGGGCGGAAGGTTGGCACGGGTGAGATCATGGCCGGCATTGAGGCCAATGCCAGCGGCAGCAGCGGCCTTGCCCGTGGCCACCACTTTATCGAACTCCTGCTTTAAAGCCGCCGGTTCGAATGTATCTCCATAGGGGCCTGTGTAAATCTCAATACGGTCTGCCCCCACGGCTTTTGCCAAAGCGGGCAAGGCGGGATCAGAGTCTACAAACAAAGCCACACGCATGCCACCTTTTTGCAGGCGCTGGATGATGGGGCGCAGCATGGCCGCGTTTGCCGCAATATCCCAACCATGATCGGAGGTGGATTGGCCAGGCGCATCGGGCACCAACGTCACCTGATCGGGTGTGTTGGCCTCGCACAGGGCGAGAAAGCGCTCATCCGGATAGCCTTCAATGTTGTATTCGCGACCCGGGAATTCTTTGCGCAGCAGATCGCGCAGAACGGGCACATCAACGCTGCGGATGTGACGTTGATCCGGGCGCGGGTGAATGGTGAGGCCCACGGCCCCTGCTTCCAACGCGATGCGGCCCAGATCAGCCAGATTGGGCCAAGGCACAGCGCGGCGGTTGCGCAGATAGGCAATAGCGTTGACGTTTACAGACAATTTGCAGGACATGAGGGCCTTAATAGCACTCGCAATGGACTATCGATATGAGCCAGTTTGCAAGAATTTTAGCAGACCAATACAATCTTAAATCTTCATCGCATCAGGCCCGCGGCTGATGGCGGCAACACCTGTTCTGGCCACTTCCACAAGGCCCAGTGGCACCATCAGAGAGATGAATTGATCAACCTTGTCGGGCTTGCCCGTGAGTTCAAACACGAAGCTTTCGGTGGAGGCATCCACCACGCGGGCGCGGAAGGCATCGGCCAGACGCAAGGCTTCGACGCGTTTGTCGCCCTGCCCGGACACTTTCACCATGGCCAGTTCGCGCGCCAGAAAATTGCCTTGCACGGTCAAATCCTCAACTGAATGCACCAACACCATGCGGTCAAGCTGGGCTTTAATCTGCGCCACAACAGAGGCTGTGCCGCTGGTGACGATGGTGAAGCGCGAGACATGTTTTTCATGTTCGGTTTCTGAGACGGTGAGCGAGTCGATGTTATAGCCGCGCCCGGCGAAGAGGCCGATGATGCGGGCCAGAACACCCGGTTGGTTGGCTGCCACCACTGCAAGTGTGTGGGTTTCGACAACCTTTTTGGTGGTGTCAATGAAATAGGCAGAACCTGTGGCTTGTTGATGTGCGTTCATTTTTTGAAATCCTTAAACCAGTTGCTTGCCTTTAGCATCAATCGCGGTGCCCACTTCCTCATCGGTAATATCAGCACCCAACAACATTTCATTGTGCGCCTTGCCTGATGGGATCATGGGGAAGCAATTGGCGAGGTTTGCAACTTCGCAATTGAAAATCACCGGGCCTGGGGTTTCGATCATTTTCATAATTGCAGAATCTAAATCCGCTGGTTTGTCGCAATGCACGCCTTGGCCGCCCATGGCTTCGGCGAGCTTCACAAAATCGGGCAAAGAATCTGAATATGACTCACTCATGCGGTTGCCATGCAGCAGCTGCTGCCACTGTCGCACCATGCCCATATAGTGGTTGTTCAGGATCATAATCTTGATGGGCAGATTGTACTGAATAGCAGTTGAAAATTCTTGCATGGTCATTTGCACAGAGGCATCCCCTGCTATGTCAACCACCAAGGCTTTGGGGTGCGCCGCTTGCACGCCAACGGCGGCTGGCAGGCCGTAGCCCATGGTGCCCAATCCACCAGAAGTCATCCAGCGGTTCGGCTCTTCAAAGCGATAAAATTGCGCGGCCCACATTTGGTGCTGGCCCACTTCGGTGGTGATGTAAGTTTCACGGTTCTTGGTGAGTTCATAAAGGCGCTGGACCGCATATTGCGGCATGATCACGTCTTTGCTCTGACGGTATTTCAGGCAATCCACATCTTTCCATTTCTGAATCTCAGCTTTCCATGCTTTCAGTACAGCATGATCCAAGCCATGCTTATGCGCTTTCCACGCGGCAATCATGGCTTCCAAAGCGGCGGCCACATCAGCGATCACAGGCACATGCGCACGCACCACCTTATTGATCGAGGATGGATCAATATCAATATGGATTTTGCGCGAATGCGGCGAAAAGGCATCCAAGCGGCCAGTGATGCGGTCATCAAAGCGCGCCCCCACATTGATCATCACGTCGCAATCATGCATCGCCATATTGGCTTCATAAGTGCCGTGCATGCCCAACATGCCAAGCCACTCCTTGCCTGAAGCAGGATAAGCGCCAAGACCCATCAAGGTGGAGGTGATGGGAATGCCTGTCAGCTCCACAAATTCGCGGAGTAATTTTGAAGCCTTGGGACCAGAGTTGATCACGCCACCGCCTGTGTAAAGCACCGGCTTTTTCGCGCTGGCGATCATGGCGATGGCCGCTTCAATCGCTTTTGCATCAGGCTTGGTTTGTGGCTGATAAGACTTGATGATCACGCCATCCTTTGGCGTGTAGGTGCCTTTGGCGAACTGCACGTCTTTTGGAATATCCACTACCACCGGGCCCGGGCGGCCCGTGGTCGCCACATAAAACGCTTCATGGATGATGCGGGCGAGATCATTCACATCCTTCACCAGCCAGTTCTGCTTGGTGCAGGGGCGCGTGATGCCAACTGTGTCACATTCCTGGAACGCGTCAGAGCCGATCAAATGGGTGGGAACTTGGCCCGTGAACAGAACCATAGGAATGCTGTCAGCCAAGGCATCCATCAAACCCGTGACGCAATTGGTGGCACCGGGGCCGGAGGTGGCCAGCGCCACGCCACATTTGCCGTTGGACCGGGCATAGCCTTCGGCCATGTGAGTGGCCCCCTGCTCGTGCCGCACCAGAATGTGCTTCACCTTATCTTGCTGGAAGAATTCATCATAAATGGGAAGGACAGCGCCGCCCGGATAGCCAAACACATGCTTCACGCCATGTTCGGCCAAGGCCTTTAAAACCATTTCTGCGCCGGTCATTATCATTTCAGAATCTGCCATTTTCTTCCTCTTTTACCCAAGGCCGCGCGGCTGGTTCCAAAAAGTCTAGCAACTTTTTGGCGCCACACGGAGTTCTCTCTATCGACATTCCGCGCAATAAAAAAGGCCCCTGAGAGGAGCCTGTTTTTCGCGCAACACTAAAGTTCCGGAGGGTTAACCCACCGAAGTGCTGCGCGACCGGACGACGACAAGAATGTTGTTCATGTCTGTTTTGTATGGGGGAATGCCACAGTCGTCAAGCCCTTATCCAAATTTCGCCCTTGCCATATTTGCTTTGTCTGGCTTTGATGATCAAGCCTTTGAGGATTCTCCATGAAATATATGCACGGCCTTTTTGTTGTTTGCCTCTGGTGCGAACTTGCGGCCAGCGCCGATGCAGTAGTTTGCGACCGAGCGACAACAAGTCCGTTTTGGCCAGTTGAATGACACGCCTATCCAATCTGCATATTTTGCTGGCGCTTGCCATTGTTGCCATTTGGGGCAGCAATTTCGTGGTGATCAAGCTTGCTATCGCGCATTTGCCACCCCTTTTCTTTGCCTGCTTACGCTTTACGCTGGTATTCTTCCCTCTGTGCCTGTTCCTAAAACGGCCAGCCGTGCCTCTTAGCAATCTCGCTGGCTATGGCTTATTGATTGGCGTTGGCCAATTCGGCCTGGTGTTTTTGGCACTAAAAGGCCAGATCAGCCCCGGCATCACATCGCTAGTGCTGCAACTCCAAGTGTTTGTGACCATTGGTTATTCTGTGATCAAGGGCAATGAAAAATTGCGGGCCTATCAATATGTGGCGCTGGGCATGGCCGTTTTGGGGTTGGCGTTGATTGCTTATTCCGGTGGGGGAAGTGCCACGCCGCTAGGGTTGGCGATGATCATTGGTGCCGCATTCAGCTGGGGCTTCGCCAATGTGGTCAGCCGGGCAGCAGGCAAAATTGATATGCTGGCCTATGTTGTCTGGGCCGCAGTTTTTGCTGTGCCGCCGCTCTTGGCGCTCTCATTGGTCTTTGAGGGCTGGCAGGCGGACCTTCAAGGCTTGCAGCAAGCGGATGCCTTTTCATGGGCAGCGCTTGTCTGGCAATCCGTGGCCAATACAATGTTTGGCTATGGCGCTTGGGCCTGGCTACTGGCGCGTTATCCATCTGCCAGTGTGGCGCCAATGGCGCTGCTAGTTCCCATTTTTGGCATGAGCACTTCAGCCATCGTTTTGGGAGAACCGATGGAGCCATGGAAACTGGCGGCCACGGCACTGGTTTTGGGCGGGCTTGCGCTTAACCTGCTTTGGCCGAGACTCACACACCTTAGGTGAACCAGTGCTTGCCTTGCCCACGCCACCAGGTGAGCTGTCGTTTAATGTAGTGGCGGGTGGCGGTTTTGGCCTTGGTTGTGGCAACTTCGAGGGTGATCTCGTTTTTAATGTAGGCCAGAAGTTCTGGCACGCCAATGGCTTTCATCAAGGGTTGGGCAAGGTCTAGCGGCGGCAGCGCACGAATTTCGTCCAACGCACCCTGCGCCAGCATCTGGTCAATGCGGCGTTCGGCGCGGGCGTAAAGCTCGTCACGCGGCACATCCATGAAAATACGGGTGATGTTTGCGTCCTGCAAAATAGAACTTTCATTCGCTTTTTTCTGCCATTCTATCAGGGGTTTGCCCGTGCTTTCCAAGACTTCAAGTGAACGAACAAGACGTTGGCGATCAGCGGGATTTAGACTTTCCGCGCTTGGTGGGTGGCGCTGTTGAAGCTCTACATGAAGATTGCCTTGGAAGTTTCTCCATTTCTCACGAATTTCGGGATCGATCGGCGGCAATTTGGCGAGGCCCATCTCCAGCGCCATGAAATAAAGCCCTGTACCTCCGCATACAATGGGCAACTTGCCCCGCTCCCAACATTCACTAATTTCGCGCTCGGCCTCAGCCAACCATGCGGCGGTGCTATATTCTGCAGCGGCATATATATGACCAAACAGCCGGTGGGGCACGCTGGCTTCATCCTCCACGTTTGGCCGGGCGGTGATCACGCGCAACTCACGGTAAACCTGCATCGAGTCTGCATTGATCACCACCCCATCCTGGTCGCGCGCCTTGTCGATAGCCACAGCAGACTTGCCGCTGGCGGTGGGGCCTGCAATAAGCAGAACTGATTTTGCTTTGGTTGGTGACATATGCATTCCGTTCTTGTTCTCATAGCAGCGCCGGGTTCTGGCGCAATCACTTCTGATGTGGTGCGCATTGTTCAAGAATTAGGCGGCACTTTGAATTGGCTTTCCCAAGGTAATGCCGCAGACGTGAGCGGGCTTTTAGAGCCTAGCCTGTTGGGCAAGGCACTTCATGGTTATCCACTCGACATCAACATTGTAAACAAGGCCAACCGACGCAAGAAAATTTTGATCGCCGACATGGATTCCACCATGATCCATCAGGAATGCATTGATGAACTCGGTGTGGCGGCAGGTGTTGGCGATCACATCAAAGACATTACAGCCCGGGCCATGCGCGGTGAACTTGATTTCGAAGGGGCGCTAAAGGAGCGGGTAGCGCTTCTCAAAGGCCTTGATCAAAACGTGATTGCCACACTGCTGCGTGAGCGCATCACCCTGATGGAAGGTGGCAAGACTTTGCTGGCGACTATGAAGGCGCATGGCGCCTATATGGCGTTGGTTTCTGGTGGCTTTACGGCTTTCACGGCACATGTGGCCAATGTTTTGGGTTTTGATGAACACCGCGCCAACACACTCCTCGTCAAGGACAGCAAGCTGACAGGTGAAGTGGCCATGCCCATTTTAGGCAAGGAAGCCAAAGTGGAATCGTTGAAACGCATTTGCGCGGCGCGTGGCCTTGAAAAAGCGGATGTCTTGGCAGTGGGTGACGGCGCGAACGATATTCCGATGCTGCTGGAAGCTGGAATGGGCGTTGCCCTGCATGCCAAGCCGAAAGTGCAAGAGCAAGCACACTTTAAAATCAATTATGGCGACCTAACGGCCCTGCTCTATTTGCAGGGCTATCAACAAAACGAGTTCAGGTAGCTGTGTGTGGGGTTGTCGATGTTTGAGTTTTTGCTGTCGATTTTCCGAAGTGATCTACTACAAACTTTGACGCGGTTTCAAATAGCACAAAAACAACGGGCGTGATGAACAGTGTCAACAACTGGCTGACAAGTAACCCAC
>JAGWUY010000272.1 GCA_028868255.1 Alphaproteobacteria bacterium
TGGCATGTTTGTGCAAACCAGCATCCACCACACGCCAGCGCTGATCCATTGTGTAGGTGAAGAGCGTTTCCATATTTATGCCATGCGCACATTTGCCATGAGCGTATGGGAGACTGTAACCGACGCAGCATTGGAGTTTAAGGACTAAACCATGCGCCACATCCTTGATCTTGAAAAATTTCCCCTGCACCAACCGGGATCATCCACATGGTTGGCGCTAGTAGAAAAATGTCAGGCCGATCTATCTGCCAATGGTATGTTCAATCTCGAAGGTTTTATGAAACAAGAGGCGCTGCAAAAAGCAGTGACCGAATTGAAACCTGTGTTTGAAACGCTATCATTCATGCATAAGCGCAGCCACAACATCTATTTCAAAAAAGAAATTCCGGGCCTTAAGTCTGATCACCCCGCTCTGGCTTTGACCGACACGATCAACCACACGGTGTGTTATGACCAGATTCCAAATTCTGTGCCTGCTTGGATTTATGAATGGCCGCCCTTCATTGTGTTTTTGGCAGCTGCGATGAATCTGGAAACGCTTTATGCGATGCGTGATCCTTTGGCACGCATGAATGTGATGGCCTACCGCGATGGCGAAGCCTTGAACTGGCACTTTGACCGCAGTGAATTTACCACCACATTGCTGCTGCAAGCGCCAGCACAAGGTGGAGATTTTGTTTATCGCTCTGATTTGCGCAGCGAGACAGACCCCAATTATGATGGCGTGGCCAAGTTGCTTCGGGGCGAAGACCCTGACGTGAAAACCCTGAAGCTGAGTGCCGGAACGCTGAATGTGTTTCGCGGCAAGAATACCGCCCACAAAGTTTCTACGGTGCAAGGAAATCGCGAGCGCATCATTGCTGTGTTTTCCTATTATGATCGCCCGGGCGTTGTGTTTACCAAGGAAGAACAAGTGGGCTTCTATGGCCGCGCAGCTTGAACCACAAGCACTGGGCGCGGCGTACTGTTGAGCCTGCGAAACCAATCGCGCGATGGCACTTCGATGAGGCGATATGTGAGCGCTGAGACACCAATCACAATGACAATGAATGCGATTGTCCAAACATCGCCTTGCAAAGGTTTCTGCCCCAACATTTCTACCACAGCACCTTCGCGTGAAAAGCGCGAGAGCAGGGTAACGCCAGCCATTGTCTGAACCAGTTTTGCGATATTCAACAGTTGTACCGCGATGAACATATGCACCATGTAAATCGAATAGGAGAGGGTGCCGAGTGCGATGAGCGGGCGAGTTTTGAGCGCCGCACTGATCAGCGATGACTCTTTGGCAAACACCAGCACCACGCCAGAAAACACCAGTGGTGCCAGCAGCGAAACAGGGCCTTGGCCCGCCAGAGCCACAAACATAAACACACCTAAAACTGTGACCGCTTCGACCACAAGGCCAAACTGTGCCGGCACGGTGATGTGCCCTACGCGCTGCCAGACTTTGAATGTGAGAACACCCGCCGCAAAGCCTGCCATGCAGCGCAACATGCCATAGTCATAAGTGGTGTTCATGCCGTGAGGGCTTTGGCGCAAAATCAGCGCTGTGCAAATGCTGATCACCACGACCATACAGGCCGCCAAACTGCGGAATGCAAAGCGTGCAACCAAGGCAAACAACAGGCATGTCCAGAATTCGGTGGCAATGCTCCAGCCTGGCGCATTCCAGGTCAGAAAACCAAACACATTGAGGCTTTGCAGCAGAAAAAGATTAGCAAAAATAGTTCCCGAAGTATGGCGCGGGCCATCAAAGCCGCTGACGCCCGTGAGGATGCTTTGACCCAGAGTGACAGTCAGGAAAGCCAGCAGCACCGTAAAATAAAGCGGATAGAGCCTGCCAAAGCGCAACAACATGAATTGATCAAGCCGGTATCCTTGGCTCAAGCGATCAAGATAATTGGCGGCGATCACAAAGCCAGACAGCACGAAAAAGAAATCGACAAATAAATAGGCGTCCTGAAAAAAATCGATGCCTTTGAAATGGCTGAAAGCTTCCAGATGCAGCAAGGCCACCATCAAAGCACAAATGCCACGCCAACTGTCCAAGGCTTCAAATCGATTCTTCATTTCGCCATCCCAACTGATCTTCTGATGAGATCATGTCGGGATGGTGATAACAGGCCCGCGCTAAGGCGAGGTGCAGGGGAGTGGTTGCATTTGAGCGAGTGTGGAAAGGTTACGTTAACCATACAATCAGGATCAAACTACAACTTCTTTCACCCCAATTCTCCCTGCCCACAAGGGGGAGGGGATGTTCGTAATCCATGAGGCAGTTTTGGAGGAAGGAACTAGAGCACGGTCTTTTTTGACTGATTCAAATGTTTGATCCCGCCCTTCTCCCGTTGGGAGAAGGTGCCCGAAGGGCGGATGAGGGCCTTGCCGGGAGGAAAATTGCTAACATCTTATTTGCGGGTAAGGCCTTCATCCGTCGCTTCGCGCCACCTTCCCCCGACGGGGGAAGGGTGATTAAACAAATGCAAGTCCGACTTATTCAAAGGAGATCAGAGTCTAGCTCCGCATTTTCTCGCCCTTGGGGTCGAACAGCGGCTCGTGGTTGATGCGGGCCTTTTTCATTTCGCCGATGATTTCAATTTCGAACTCATCATCACCCACCAATTCCTTGGGGATATAGCCCTGCGCCATGGATTTGTTCACCGTGTGGGCAAAGCCGCCGGAGGTGACCCAACCCACCACCTTGCCCTTGTGCCAGATGGGCTCATCGCCCAACACATCAGCGTCACCAGCTTCCACCACCATGGAAACACGGCGCAACTTGCCACCGCTAGCCTTTTCAGCACGTGCGGCCTCAAGCCCGATGAAGTCATTCTTGGTGAGGTCAATGAAGCGGTCCATGCCCGCTTCAAATGGCCCGTAGATGGGGCGCAATTCGCGATACCAGGTGGGGAAGTTTTTTTCCAGGCGCATGGTGAGGAGCGCGCGCATGCCAAAATGCACAATGCCATGTTCAACACCTGCCTTCATAATGCCATCATAAAGGCGGCGCTGATATTCCGGCGCCACCCAGATTTCGTAGCCTAAATCACCCGAATAGGTGACGCGGTTCACCAATGCGGAAACATTGGCCACATCAAAGCGGCGGTGATCCATGAATTTGAATCCGGCATTGGACACATCTTCATCGGTCAAAGCCTGCAACACGGCCCGGGATTTCGGCCCTGCGATCGACAAGCCAACAAGGCCCATATCAATACGCGTGATTTTCACGCTGCCATCGGTGGGCACATGCTGCTCAAACCAGCGCATGTGATATTTCTGCGCCTGGCTTGATCCCCACATATAGAAC
>JAGWUY010000273.1 GCA_028868255.1 Alphaproteobacteria bacterium
AGCAATTCCAAATTGGCATTGCGTTTTTTGTCAGTAGAAATATCGAGGAGAAACTCATCCGGCCAATTCGGGTCAAACAAATAAGCACCGTCGTTCTTCCTGACTACAAGTGATTTTGGCCAGTTGCTGCCAGCTTGGGATTGAAACCCGTTGACATAGCAAATGTTGAACAAGCCGACTGCAGGACTTTCTGCACTGTCGCGCACCACGACATTTACACCTTCGGCAGGGGAATATGCGCCGCCCAGTTGATAGTCGGCTTTTGCTGTGGATGGCAATGGCCCTGCAAAAACGCCTTGACCAGATACACAAAAGACGATGACACCGATTGCAACGGTTTTTTGATTCGAATGCATTGTGACTATTTGTCTTTCAATCAATGACTACAAGTTAAGTCATTTTTTTCGGTGACGGTACATGTCACAATTCTACAACTGTCAATAGACCGAAATGTGAAATTGCGTTGTCCATAGATCACGGTGGCATTAAGGTGACACGCCGCTCAATTGAATCTCCCCTTCCACCGTCACCCCGGCGCAGGCCGGGGCCGGGCTTTAGCTCAATCCCTATCCTCTGTCATCCCGACGAAAGTCGGGATCCAGACTTTCAACATTCACCAACTTCAAAGTCTGGGCCCCGGCTTTCGCCGGGGTGACAAATACAATGGCGGAGCCGCTATTTTCCGAAATCACCTCTGACATTATATTCCGAATATACCGCATCTGTTCCTGCCTTCTCAAGAAGGGGGTTGCGCCCGCGCAACCCTTCGCCTCTCTCTTTTCCTCGAAAACGGCGCGCCTCCGTTTTCACAGCCAGCGGACTCAAGCCCACTAAAGCAACCCCAGCGCCGCCAATTCACGCCGCATGCTGTCAGACATATCCCCCGGCTTCTCCCCGCGCGGCAGATCAGCGGGCGCATCCTCCGCCAGCAGATAGCGCCAGCCTTGAAAGGCGCGGCGCGGCGTGGGGCGCACCAGAATGATCTTGGGTTCAAACACAATGCGGCAGCGCTGAATGCCATCCGCCCCCACCACCTCCTGCAAATCTGCAATCGGCTGCCGGCACAAAATCAAACCGCGGATCACCCAATAGAGCGATCCCCCATCCAGCACCTCATCCGTGCGGCGCGGGAACATGCGCGTCACATGATCCAGTTCTTCCTTGGCACCCCGCGCAAGCTTTACCCATGATTGCATTTCCTCAATTTCAGAAACACCAACACACAGTTTGATTAGATGCAAAGTCATGGCATAGTAACACTCAGGGGGATTGACCAGTCAGTTTAGGCTGATCACACCGCAAGGTGAACACAGATGAAGATGTTTCCCCAGCTTTTGA
The DNA here is from genome assembly GCA_028868255.1 of Alphaproteobacteria bacterium. Taxonomy (GTDB): domain Bacteria; phylum Pseudomonadota; class Alphaproteobacteria; order Rhizobiales; family Aestuariivirgaceae; genus Aestuariivirga. The sequence continues at coordinate 1,339 of JAGWUY010000273.1, forward strand.
AAGGATTTGCCCATGTCGACTGTTGCCAAAGTCATTGAACTTACTTCCTCCTCCACCAAAGGCATTGAAGATGCTGTGGAAAGTGGCATCCGCCGCGCCGATTCAACCTTGGACAACATTGAAAGCGCCTGGGTTCAGGACATCAAATGTGTGGTGAAAAACGGCAAAGTGGCCGAATGGCGCGTGAACATGAAGGTTACCTTTCTGCTGAAATAAGTGTTGATCACGCCCAAGTGAACGTGAACACGCCAACTTGATTTGAGGTCAGACGAAACCTTGGTCATCATTATTTGGTGCGCAACACTTCAGCCAACCGCAAATTGCAATCCCCTGCCGCCCTGCCCCATTTGGCAGAAAAGTTGGCTGGTCTGCGCCCAATACTGAGGAAGTATTTGGGTGCAACGAAGTTCAATCGTATGACGCAAGCACTTGATAGCCGTTATCCGGCCTTGCCCGTAGCATCTATGGCCGCAAAGCTTGCAGAGTTTTTACGCCATCATCCCGACTACCAACGTTGCCGCGAACTGACTGAGCTCGCCGAACTTGAGTACGCATTCATTTCCGCACATGAGGCATCGCCTCCAAATTTGTTGCATCGTTTCGCGCCGACTGCACGGCTCGTTGCCTCAGCGCAAATTCTGAATTTTAGCCAAAATACAACAAGCATATGGTCGGCTTTACACGCCGGGGAATTGCCGCCAAAGCCGCATCAGCTTGGTCAATCACAAAGTGTCTTGGTCTGGCGGCAAGGAAAATCTCCCCGCTTCCGATTGCTCGGAGAGGAAGAAGCATCACTTCTCAAACGGTTGAGGCAAAACATCGTCCTGCCCAAAGATCAAGCGCTGCCTTATACGATTGGTTGGTTGAGCGCCGATTTGTTGGAAAGCGGCAACACCGACTTTTTGAAATAGCTTTTGTCGATAGATTTAAACTGAAATGTTGTCGAGGCCACAATGCCAATGTTATGCCGAACCATCAGTTCGGCCAACCGCCGACCATCTATAAGCACAATCTTCTTAGAAACAGCACGCACTACGGCATGCGCCGCCGCCGAGAATTGCCCTGTGGTCACAAAAATGCCTTTGAGCGCGTGTTGAGCATCTAAACTGCCCACAAAATCACGCACTGCTGAAACAGAAACAGCACTTCCGGGTTTAAGGCGTTTGGCTTGTATGTAAATCATATCGAGCCCCAACTCATCCATTTCAATCACGCCGTCCACACCGCCATCGCCACTGCGACCCAAGCGACGCGTCAAATCACGCCGGCGTCCGCCATAACCCAGCGCCAGCAGAACATCGATCACCATAGTTTCAAAAAATGTGTGGCTTTGCACATGAACAAAGCCGAGCAGCTGTGAACACAATTGCCGCATCATCTGGCGATGCGCTTCAATCACCAGATCATGGTAACTTTCATCACTTGATTGGGGTGCTTCAATGGGTTGAAGAGAATCTTCAGAGCCTTCAAAATCTGCAGTTTGCAGAAGAGGCGACATCAGCAATGTATATTCGTCGGTCATTTGCGCTCCACCAGTGGCGCAACCCTAACACGAAAATCTTAAAAGCAAGTCAGCCGTTCTGACGCGATTTTAGGATGTCGCGCCAGAACTTGTTAAGCCTTAAATATTCAACCTTCGCTTTTGCTGATAAAGCAGGCAACACCTTTGGCTTTCAAGCTGCTGCACTCAGATTTAGCGCCAGCCTGATCATCAAAGCCTGCCAAACGCACGCGGTAGAACACGCCCTTTGCTCCAAGATCAGCTTTCACAACAATTGGCTTTTTGTCGCCCAAACCTTTGAAGCGCTTTTGCATGTTTTTCCAGGTGGTCCAAGCAGCCTCCTCGCTGGCAGCAGAGGCCAATTGCACACCCCAACCCGCTATCGGTTGCGAAACAGTTTTTACTTCTGGCTTTTCAACATTGCCAATGCTCGCCGTGGCCATCGTGTCTG
>JAGWUY010000274.1 GCA_028868255.1 Alphaproteobacteria bacterium
TGGCGCGCCCTACGGGAGTCGAACCCGTCTTTACAACGTGAAAGGCTGTCGTCCTAACCGATAGACGAAGGGCGCGCATATTGCCCTGTTGAGGGCGAACGGCTGCTCTATATGCAGGTTCGCAAAGCTTTGCAAGCCTTTATCGGATGATGGCAGCATCTTCAATTTGCACAGCCGGAACCCGTTTTGCCCCCCATTCATCAGCCACCAATCGGCCAGCAATATGAACGGGGTGGCTGCGCTCTGACAACAGCAATTCTCCCAGCGGCGTGCCCAGCGCGCGAAAAGCAATGGCTTTCAGTTTTATGCCATCGCTGGAAACAATCGTACAGCGCACATGATCATTGCCCACCTGATCGGCATAAATTACCTTATGCGCCGGAAACACAAACATGGGCGAAGGATGCGCCGACCCATAGGGGCCCGCCTGCTCCAACAGCTCGATCAAATCCAGCGTCGCCCCACGCGCCGTCAGCGCGCCATCTACCGCTAAAGATGGGTCGCGCAACCTCTCCACTTCAACTGAAAGCACATCTTCCAAAAACTGCCGCAATGCGCCTAATTTTTCAGTGGGCACAGTCAATCCTGCGGCCATGGCATGGCCCCCACCCTTGGTCAGAATGCCCGCCTCAGAAGCCAGCCGCACAGCCTTACCCAAATCCACACCCGCGATTGACCGGCCAGAACCGGTGGCAAGCCCCGTTTTGGTGTTCATGGCCAACACAAGGCTCGGCACCACAAAGCGATCTTTGAGCCGTGAAGCCGCAAGCCCAACAACGCCAGGGTGCCAGCCGTCGGCTGCCACCACAACGATAGAAGGCCGTTTGTCTTTGCCCATGGCGGCTTCGGCCTGCATAATGGCTTCATCCACCACGCGCAGTTCAATCACCTGCCGCTTGCGGTTCAATTCATCAAGACTGCGCGCCAAGGCATAGGCTTCGCCCTTGTCATTGGTGGTGAGCAGCGCCAGCGCTTCTTCGGCATGGCCCACCCGCCCCGCTGCATTGATGCGCGGCCCCAAAATAAAACCCAGCGCATAAACATCCGGCCTACGCTTCAAGCCTCCCACATCTGCCAGAGCCGAAATTCCAGGATTTTCGCGCCGCGCCATGATGCGCAGGCCTTGCGTCACATAGGCTCGGTTCAAGCCCTTGAGCGGCACCACATCGCACACCGTAGCCAAGGCTACGAGTTCAAGCCACTGCATCATATTGGGTTCAGGTCGCACCTCGGAATAATGGCCCAGATTGCGCAAAGCCTTGTTCACCGCCGCAATCAGAATCATCACAACGCCAGCCGCACACAAATGCCCTTGCCCAGATGTATCATCTTGGCGGTTCGGGTTGATGACCGCGTAAGCGTGCGGCAGTTCGGCACTGGCTTGATGATGATCAACGATGATGGTGGTCAGCCCCAGATCAGCGGCATGAGCCAAGGGATCATGCGAAAGCACACCGCAATCCAGTGTCAGCAGAAGTTGCGTGCCCTGTTCTTGAAGCGTGGAAACGGCCTTCTCGGAAGGTCCATAACCTTCGGTCAAACGATCAGGGATATAGACTTGGGCTTCATGCCCTACCGCCGCCAGAAACCGGATCATCAGCGCCGCAGATGAAACACCGTCAACATCATAATCACTGATAATGCCAATCGGTTCTTTTGCCACAATAGCTTGGGCCAGCCGCGCCGCGCCTTTTTCCATGTCCATAAAAGCCGACGGTGCTGGCATGAGCGAGCGCAAAGTCGGGTTCAAAAATTCTTCCGCCTCGTCCACGCCCACGCCACGCGCGGCCATCACCCGGCCTAGAATTTCCGGCAATTCATTTTTTTCGGCGATGGCCTGCGCCAAGCGCTGATCAGAAAGCCTGGCCACCCAGCGCTGGCCCTTGATCGAGCGTTCAATGTCGAGGAAGGCAGGGTTCATCGTCTTCTCCCGTTTACGGGAGAGGAAAGAGGCCATCCATCCCACCAACCGTCATTCCCGCAAAAGCGGGAATCTCTGTTTCCTATGACGCCAAACGGAGATTCCCGCCTACGCGGAAATGACGGAATGGAAGAGATACTTTGACAGCGGCTAACCACTAAAACCTTTCAATCCTGATTACACGGGGCGTGCCCGCCACATGGCCATCTTTTTGAATGCGCGTCACAGCCTTTTGGATCAGCGGTTCCAGCGTGTCGTGCGTGATCAGGATGAACTGCGCCGTGGCGCGTTTGTGGCTGTGATCCACCTTGCCGCGCTGCACAATACTTTCAATGGAGATTTTCGCATCAGCCAAAATGCTGGCCACAGCGGCAACGGCACCGGGCTTATCCACCAGATCCAGCGCCACATAAAACCCGCCCTCATGCGCCTGAGGCGGTGCGGCTTTGTATTTCTTCAGCGCCTTGGCCGGAACGCCAAAAGCAGGCCGCACATTGCCACGCGCAATATCAACAATATCTGAGAGCACAGCCGATGCTGTTGGGTGAGAGCCAGCACCACGCCCCTCCAACACCAGATCACCCACAAAATCACCTTTCAGCACCACCGCGTTGAACACGTCATCGGTTGATGAAACGGGTGAACCAATGGGAATGAGTGTCGGATGCACACGTTGTTCCACCCCTCCATCATGTGCCACCGCCACACCCAAAAGCTTGATCTTGTAACCCAGTTCTTTCGCATTGCGAATGTCTTCCAGCGTAATGGCCTCAATCCCTTCAATGCGGATCGATGGCAAATTCACTTCTGTGCCAAAGGCCAGAGAGGCCAAAACCGCCAGCTTATGCGCTGTATCGAACCCGCCCACGTCAAAAGTGGGGTCAGCTTCGGCATAGCCAAGTTCTTGTGCTTCTTTCAGAACATCACCGAAGGCCCTGCTTTCATTGCCCATTTTTGTCAAAATATAGTTGCAGGTGCCGTTCATAATGCCAAACAGGCGGCGCACCGAATTGCCAGCTAAACCCTCACGCAGCGTTTTGATCACGGGAATGCCGCCCGCCACTGCCGCCTCAAAATAAAGCGCCACACCCTTGGCCTCAGCCGCCCGCGCCAATGCCGCACCATGATGCGCCAACAAGGCCTTGTTTGCAGTAATGACATGCTTGCCAGCAGCAATCGCGGCTTCCACTGCATCTTTAGCCGGGCCAGAATCACCACCAATCAACTCAATAAAAACATCGATGCCCTGTGACTTGGCCAAGGCCACCGGGTCATCAAACCATACCAACCCCGAAAGATCATGTTGGCCGCGCGTCTTGCCCTTGCTGCGGGCAGAAACACTTGTCACCTTCACGGGCATGCCTGC
>JAGWUY010000275.1 GCA_028868255.1 Alphaproteobacteria bacterium
ATTCAATATTTACAGCTGACTCTATTGTAAGCTGGATTGGTTCTGGCGCCCCGCAATTGTCAGATAACGTGCTGCACCAAATCGCCCGGGCAGACAAGAATGTGGCTGTCGACCAGTCTCGCCCCGTTCCTCCGGCAGTCACGTGAGGAGGATACACTGATGCCCATTTCCGGACTTGGCCCCCATGGTGAAACAGCGCAATCCCCAGACCGTCTGCGCATTTCTGCAGAAGAAGCTGAACGCGCGCGCCAAGGAAAATTCCGCGTTGCTGTTGTTCTCCACACCACCAAAAGCGATTGGGCTAAACAACATCTCGTTGGAATTGCGAAAACACTTGGCGATCATGGTGCTGCAATCATCGAAGTTGTCGATTGCAATTTCGATGTTGCAACTCAGAATGCGAGTTTCGAACGTCTCATTCAGTCAAAGCCAGATGCGATCATCAGTTTACCTGTTGGCAATAATGTTATGGCGGACACTTATCGCAAGGCTTCAAAGGCCGGCATCAAACTTATTCTGTTGGATAATGTACCCACAGGACTACTGCCAGGAAAGGACTATGTCAGTCTCGTTTCAGCTGACAATTTCGGGCTAGGGCAAATCGGCGCGGAACTGCTCTCGCCACATGTTGCTCAAGGGGGTGAGGTCGGCATTCTAACTTATCGCAAGGATTTCTATGCCACAAATGAACGAGAAATTGCGTTCCGACGTTGGACTGAAACAAAACGGCCCGACATTATTGTCAGGCAAGGCGAATTTGACGAACCCTCACACGCAGGAGAAACTTTGAATCGCTTGCTCGAACTGCACCCCACTATGTCCGGCATTTTCGCAGTTTGGGATGAAGCTGCAATATCTGCCATGGAAACAATGCGGACCAACGGAACGAATTTACCGATGACAACAATCGATCTTGGCGAGGATGCAGCTCAAGCGCTGGCTCAAGGAACAATCATGAAAGGCGTTGGCTCACAACGACCCTATGATCAAGGCGTTGCGGCCGCGCGGGCAACATTGCTGTCACTCATTGACCGCCAGCCTCCACCATGGCTCGCCCTCCCCGGTCTTGCCGTCTCACGAGAGAACATCATCGAGTCATACCAAGTCATCTGGCACATGCCCCCGCCAGCGAGACTTGTGAAAGCTGTTCTGGGATAAAGAATACTCCGTTCCCAAACGCTGGATCAGCTGATCTAACGTTCGGGGCTGGATATGCTCTGTCGCAACCGAACATTCATGACCAAACTCAACAGAACAGAAAGTGAAAAGGCCATCTGCATTCCGGCGCTATTCCGTGACGAAGCCCCCAAAAACGGTGGAATCTTGCTGTTTTGTTCCGTTTTTGCAGCATGACGAACTCACCGCAAACTCACAAAAGACCTTTAGAAACACAGTGTATTCGTCATGTCGGAGTGTAGCGCAGTCTGGTAGCGCACCTGCTTCGGGACCAGATGGTTATGTCGGTTACGAAGGGAGTGAGCGGCCAGAACAAGCAACCCAGATTCCCAGTGCATGCGGGTGGAACCAAGTCGCAAATAGGTTGGACAGCTCGTGAATTCTCTCAACGAATGCAAAGGCCACTTTTGTGAGGTTGGACAGATTAAGCGTTTGATTCGACTTGACTGATGTGACCCTTTCGGGCGCGCCACTTCTCAATGGTCAATTGCCTTAAGCCGATATTTATTCCGTGGCGATTTCATCTTGAATTGGGTTGGAGAGGGTGCCAATGCCTTCAATTTCAATGTCGCATGTGTCGCCCGCTTTCATAAACACGGGCGGCGTTCTGGCATAGCCCACGCCTGAAGGGGTTCCCATCACGATCATGTCCCCTGGTTCCAGCGTTATGGCTTGGGTTATGGTTACGATGGTTTCAATCACCGGAAACATCATGTTGCTGGTGTTATCAAACTGCATGACCTTGCCATTGAGGCGCGATTCAATTTTCAATCCCGAAGCGCCACTGGGCAATTCATCTGGCGTTACCAAGCACGGGCCAAAGCCGCCGGTTTGATCGAAATTTTTACCAATCGTCCACTGGGTTGTGCGTTTTTGATAATCGCGCAATGTGCCGTCGTTAAAACAGGAATAGCCCGCCACAGCCTCAAGCGCTGTGTGCTTTGTGGCATGGCGCATTTTTTGGCCTATGACCAAAACCAGTTCCGCCTCAAAATCCAACTTTTCAGAAATAGTGGGGCGCATGATCGGCTTATTGTGGGCGGTGAGTGAGCTTGCCCCACGCATGAATATGGTTGGGTAATCAACCACTTTATTGCCGCCTTCTTTCACATGCTCCAAATAATTAAGGCCAAGGCAGAAAATTTTTCCGGGGTCGGCTATGGGCAAGCCATGCACAATGCCATTCATGGGCCTTGCATGCTGAGCCTTGGAAGCTGACGCCAGCACTTCTAAATCCTGCAATGTGCCGCCACCGCGCAAATATTGACCAAGGCCAATTGGCAATTTTGGGTTGGAAGCATTAAGATCAATGACCTGATCACCCAAAACAGCCCCAATATGGTGCGTGGAGCCATGTTCAAAACTGATAAAGCGCATTGGTTCTTTCTCTTTTGTTAAAGGCCTAAAATGCTGCGGGCTTTGCGCCACGATGCAACGGGGCGGTTATATTTTTCACACAAGGCCACAGCGCGCTTAACCAAAGCTGCGTTTGAAGGGGCAAGTGTGTGTTTATCCAGCCTCACATTGTCTTCCATGCCTGTGCGGGTGTGGCCGCCCTTGGCGATTGCCCATTCATTGATGGTGAGTTGCGCCCCGCCAATGCCTGCGGCGCACCATTGTGCGTCTGGCGCGAGGCGTTTTACGGTTTCTATATAAAAATCAAAAATACGCTCATCTGCTGGTATTGCGTTCTTAACACCCATCACAAATTGCACATAGAGCGGGCCTTTGAGGCGGCCGTCCTTTTGCATGGTTGCGGCTTGCACAATGTGGGAAAGGTCAAAACATTCAATTTCGGGCTTGATGTCATAAGTCAACATTTCTGCGGCCAGCCAATCCACCAAATCTGGCGGATTTTCATACACACGCGTTGGAAAATTATTGGAGCCCACAGAAAGTGAAGCCATATCTGGCTTTAAAGGCAACATACCACCGCGCATTTTGCCTGCACCTGATCTGCCACCTGTGGACAGTTGAATAATCATACCCGGGCAATATTTTTCAATGCCTTCCTTCAACCTTGCAAAGCGTTCAGGGTCTGATGTTGGCTTGCCTTCATCATCGCGAACATGGGCATGTACGATGGCGGCACCCGCTTCA
>JAGWUY010000036.1 GCA_028868255.1 Alphaproteobacteria bacterium
CGGCGGGTGCGGCGCGGGAATTGTCAGAAACCAAAGACAAAACCACCGGCGCTTTGGCCACAGCCTTGGCTGGGGAGCTTTATGGCCTTGAAGCCCTTTTGCACAATGTGGAAGACGAACAGCACAATACCACCAGATTTGTGATCCTGTCGTCCGAGCGGCAGGATGCGCCAGCGGGCCAAGGACCAGTGATGACCAGCTTGGTGTTCCGTGTGAGAAACGTGCCTGCAGCGCTCTATAAAGCCATGGGCGGTTTTGCCACCAATGGCGTGAACATGACCAAGCTGGAATCTTATCAACTCGAAGGCCAATTCTCGGCCACGCAGTTTTATGCCGAAATTGAAGGCCACCCCGAAGATCGCTCCGTGCGCCTCGCCTTGGAGGAATTGGCCTTCTTCTCGTCTTACACCAAGATATTGGGCACTTATCCTGTTAGCCCGATCCGTCTTGAAATCGCACAGCGCCTTAACGCAAGCCATTAACGCTTTGCATTGAGCCTATTCAGGATTAGGCCTTGCCCCAATCCGGCCTTTTATGCTTGTTAACGCCAAATTTGGTATTTTTGAGGGGATTCTCCATATGGATCGCATTCGCATTCGCGGCGGCAACAAACTACATGGCACGATTGATATTTCAGGTGCAAAAAATGCCGCCCTGCCATTGATGATCATTCCGCTTCTCACGCCCGAAACAGTGACCTTGCATAATGTGCCGCGTCTGGCCGATGCACAGCGCCTGCAACGCATTTTGCAAAACCACGGTGTGGATATCACAACGGCTGGCAAGAAGCCCGGTCAAGCTGATATGGCTGGCGAAACATTGAAGATTTCTGCCAAGACCATTGTAGACACCACCGCCCCTTATGATCTGGTGTCAAAAATGCGCGCCTCTTTCTGGGTTTTAGGGCCACTGATTGCCCGCATGGGCGAAGCTAAAGTATCACTCCCCGGCGGTTGCGCCATTGGCACGCGGCCCGTGGATATGCACATCATGGCGATGGAAAAACTGGGGGCCACCTGCGAGATTGACCAAGGCTATGTGATTGCCAAGGCCAAGAATGGTTTGAAGGGCGGGCACATTTCTTTCTCAAAAGTCAGCGTTGGTGCCACTCACGCCGCGTTGATGGCTGCCGTTCTGGCCAAGGGCGACACCATTATCGAAAACGCCGCCATGGAACCAGAAATCACCGATGTTGCCGAATGCCTGGTGAAGATGGGCGCGAAGATTGAAGGCATCGGCACCCGCACATTGAACATCACGGGCGTCACCTCGCTGCACGGTGCCGAACACACCGTGGTGGCAGATCGCATTGAAACCGGCACATATGCCATGGTTGTGGGCATGACAGGCGGTGATGTGGTTCTGCGTGGCGCGCGTGCTGATACGCTTGCAAATGTGATCCTCACCATGCAGCGCGCTGGCATGACGGTGGATGTGGTGAATGAAGGCATTCGCGTGCGCCGCAATGGCTCTGGCATTTTGCCAGTGGATGTGACCACCGATCCTTACCCCGGCTTCCCCACCGATATGCAAGCCCAGTTCATGGGCCTGATGACCATGGCCAAAGGAACAAGCCATATCCGCGAAACGATTTTTGAAAACCGTTTCATGCATGTACAGGAATTGGCGCGCCTTGGCGCTGACATTCATCTGCATGGCGATATGGCCGAAGTGCGTGGCGTGACCAGACTAACTGGGGCTGACGTGATGGCCACAGATTTGCGCGCCTCCGTATCGCTTGTCATTGCAGGCCTTGCCGCACAGGGTGAAACCAACATTCACCGCGTTTATCACCTTGACCGCGGCTTTGAAGCCTTGGAAGATAAACTGCAAGGCGTGGGCGCAGATGTAACCCGCGTCGCGGGAGCTTAAACCAAAACATGCTGCACCTGACGGCCCAGGATGCTGAAGACCTGAACGTGATCTCTGCCCAGATGCAGGATGCGGTGCTGCGTTTTGCTGATATTAGTTTTGACACCAAGCGCCGCCGCTTCACGCTGGTGGCCAATCGTTTTGCGTGGGATCAGGTTGACTCCAAACAGCGTCGCCGTACCGGCTTGCATTTTGACTTTGTCAGTTCGGTGCAAAAACAAGGGTTCTTCAATGTCGGGCCAGATACCATCCTTTCATTGTTAGCCATTCGCTTTGAACCGAAAGATGAGCTCTCTGGCCATATTACGCTGGCTTTCTCGGCGGGTCATCAATTGCGTCTTGCAGTAGAATGTGTGGACGCAACCCTCGCTGACATGGGCCCTGCCTGGGCAACGGCGACGACCCCACAGCACGAGGCTTAGATGGCTGTCCGCAAAAATCGCCTCAGCGAAATTGTGATCGATGACTCAATCGTCCTCAGCCCCTCGCCTGAAGCCGAACAAGACCGCCAGATGGCCATTCACGATCTGCTCGAAGGCAATGATTTTGCCTTGAGCAACGGCATGGAGGGGCCTTATGCCTTGCGCCTGTCGTCAATTGACAACCGTTTGGTTTTTGCCTTGCGCTCTGGTGCCCAAGAGTTTTTGATTGGCCTCTCCCTATCGCCATTCCGTCGCATTGTGAAAGATTATTTCCAGATTTGCGACAGCTATAATCAGGCTGTGCATTCGTCCAATCCGCAACAGATCGAGGCCATTGATATGGCCAGGCGCGCCCTGCACAATGAAGGTTCAACTCTCTTGCAAGAGCGCATGGCGGGAAAGGCCGAAATGGATTTTATGACCGCGCGGCGATTGTTTACCCTGCTATGTGCCTTGATGTGGCGGGCCACTTGATGAACCCAAAATTGCCCAGTGCCATTCTGTTTGCCTGCACCATGAATGCCATCAGAAGCCCCATGGCAGCAGCCATCATGCACCATCATTTCGGCCACAAAGTCTATGTGGCGTCTGCCGGCATTGCCGCTGGCGATCCTGACCCGTTTGTCGGCCTCATCATGGATGAGATCGGCATTGATCTGAAACGCCACCGCCCACATTCTTTTGAAGATCTCGAAGACTCGGCTTTTGATTTGCTGGTAACTCTTTCACCCGAAGCGCAGAAACGCGCACAGGATATGTCGCGCACCATGGCCATTGATGTTGAAAATTGGGTGATCCCCGACCCATCAGGAACCCAAGGCAGCCGTGACCAGATCCTCGATGCATATCGTCAAGTTCGTGATGATTTGGCGCAGCGAATCAAGTCACGGTTTGGCGCTTAAAGCTTGCGCAAAAACACCGTGCGCACCTTGTGGTCAGCCCCCTTGCGCAGAACCAAATCAGCGCGGGGCCTTGTGGGTAAAATGTTCTCACGCAGATTGACCAGATTGATGGTGTTCCAAATGCGCGTGGCAAACTCCAGCGCCTGTGCATCACTGAGTGAAGCATAGCGGTGGAAATAGGATTTGGGGTCTTTGAACGCACCACTGCGCAAGCTGAAGAAGCGTTCAATATACCACTGCTGCAACAGCTCAACATCCGCATCTATGAAGATCGAAAAATCAAAAAAATCTGAGACATTGGGAATGCCGCGGCCATCACGCGGAGGCCGGCCCGTTTGCAGCACATTGATGCCTTCGACAATCAAAATGTCGGGCTGATCGATCACCTGTGTCTTATCTTGCAACACATCATAAGTGAGATGCGAATAAAGCGGCACTTCCACATCGCGTGCGCCTGATTTGATGTCGTGCATGAAGCGCAGGATTTTGGGCAAATCATAGCTTTCGGGAAAGCCTTTCCGCGCCATCAAGCCTTCACGTTCCAACACCGCATTGGGCATGAGAAAGCCATCTGTTGTCACCAGATCAACCTTGGGCGTCGATGGCCAGCGCGACAACAAGCGCCGCAAGATCCGCGCCGTGGTGCTTTTGCCACCCGCCACCGAGCCTGCAACGCCGATGATGTATGGCACCTTCAAATCTGACCGATGCAGAAACACATTGGACGCGCCAAACAACTTCTGGCTGGCCTGCACATAGAGATTGAGCAAGCGCGACAGCGGCAAGTAAATCATTTCAACTTCATTGAGATCGATCTTGTCGTTGAGCGAGCGCACTTCGTCGAGATCAGCTTCAGTCAAGGTCATGGCCGTATCAGCACGAAGCGCTGCCCAGTCTTCACGCGTAAAGCGCCGAAAGGGGCTGACTTCCCTCGCCAGATCTTCTTCAATATCAACCACGGCGTCCTGCCTTTTCAACCAGCCCGCTGGTGCCTTCGCGGGCATTCAGAACCGCCATCACATCATCCAGTGAAACACCTGATGCCTGTAAAAGAACCAGCACATGGTAAAACACATCAGCGGCTTCGGAAGTGATGTGCGGCTTGTCGCCTTGCACGGCGGCCATGGCCAGTTCAAAAGCCTCTTCGCCAAATTTCTTGGCGCATTTTTCAACACCCTTGCCGAGCAATGATGCCGTGTATGAGCTTTCAGGCGATGCCCCTACACGCGCTGCAATCCGGTCTGCCAAACGCTCTAAGGTTTCCAATTTGCTCATGCCACAACACTCCGCATGGGGATACCTTGCGCCTGCATATAGGCTTTGGCCTCTCCAATCTTGAACGTTCCAAAGTGAAATATCGAAGCGGCCAGAACCGCTGTGGCATGGCCATCCCGAATGCCTTCCACCAGGTGGTCCAGCGTGCCCACACCACCCGAGGCAATGACAGGAATGGAAACCGCATCGGCAATGGCGCGGGTGAGGGGAATATTAAAGCCCTTGCCTGTTCCATCACGATCCATCGAGGTCAGCAGAATTTCGCCAGCGCCGAGCGAGGCCACTTCGCGCGCAAAATCAACCGCATCAATGCCGGTTTCCTTGCGCCCACCATGGGTGAAGATTTCAAATTTGCCGGGTGACGTTTCTTTGGCATCAATGGCCACAACAATGCACTGGCTGCCAAATTTTGTCGCCGCCTGCTTCACAAATTGGCGGTCAGAGACGGCGGCAGAATTGATTGACACTTTATCAGCGCCCGCCAGCAGCAAATTGCGAATATCATCCAGCTTGCGCACCCCGCCACCCACGGTGAGCGGCATGAAGCATTGTTCCGCCGTGCGCTTCACCACATCAAACATGGTGCCACGGTTTTCGTGTGTAGCGGTGATGTCAAGAAAGCAAAGCTCATCAGCACCCGCCGCATCATAGGCGCGCGCGCATTCAACCGGGTCACCCGCATCGCGTAAGTCAACAAAGTTCACACCTTTGACAACACGGCCATCTTTCACGTCAAGGCAGGGAATCAAACGCATTTTCAACATGCCGCCACCTTTAGCATCGCCAAAGCCTCTGCCGCATCCAACCGGCCATCATAAAGGGCGCGGCCTGTGATGGCACCTTCCAGCTTCACAGCATCGGGCCGCATCATGCGTCTTATGTCGTCCATCGAGGCAAAGCCGCCTGAAGCGATCACAGGAATTGAAACCGCATCAGCCAGCGCCAAGGTGCTGTCCCAATTGATGCCTGTCAAAATGCCGTCGCGGTCAATATCGGTATAGATAATCGCGGCAACCCCAGCGCCTTCGAATTTCTGCGCCAGTTCAATCACGCCCAGCGAGGAGGCCTCAGCCCAGCCTTCCACCGCCACCTTGCCACCCTTGGCATCAATGCCAACAGCCACTTGGCCCGGAAATTCTTTGCACGCGGCTTTGACCAACGCGGGGTCACGCACCGCAACCGTGCCAAGAATGACGCGCGCCAAACCTTTGGCAAGCCAAGCCTCAATATGCGCCAAGGTGCGAATGCCACCACCCAGCTGCACCGGATTTTTGGTGGCTTTCAAAATTGCCTCAACCGCAGCCCCATTTACCGATTGTCCTTCAAAGGCTCCGTCCAAATCCACCACATGCAGCCACTCAAAGCCCTGCTGCTCAAACGCAAGCGCCTGCGCCGCCGGGCTTTCATTATAGATCGTCGCCTGCGCCATATCACCCAGTTTCAGGCGCACGCAATTTCCGTCTTTCAGGTCAATGGCGGGGAATAGGATCATGGCCGCCACCGAAGAAAATTGGCGATCAGCGCCAGCCCCAAGGCCTGACTTTTCTCAGGGTGAAACTGCGTACCCACAATATTGTCATAGCCCACCATGGCGGTCACATCGCCCGCGTAATCTGTGGTGGCAATCACATCTTCCTGCAAGGTTGGCTGCATATGATAGCTGTGCACGAAATAGGCATGCAGGCCATCATCGCCCGTCAAGATTCCATCAAGCAAAGCGTGTTGCCCATGCGGATGAATGGTGTTCCAACCCATATGCGGAATTTTCAAGCTTGGGTCAGCTGGTCTCACAGCCACAACATCACCCGCAATCCAGCCAAGGCCCGGTGTCACCTCATGTTCCACACCGCGCGTAGCCATCAGCTGCATGCCCACACAAATGCCCAGAAATGGCTTGCCATGCACAATCACTTGGGTTTGCAGCGCTTCGCGCAGGCCCTCAACCGCCATCAAGCCGTTGCGACAATCCTTAAACGCGCCCACACCGGGCAGCACGATGCGGTCTGCCTTTTCCACGTCATCGGGTTTGTTGGAGACAATGATTTTGGCCTTGATGCCAGCCTCATGCGCCGCCCGCTCAAAGGCCTTATGGGCCGAGTGCAGATTGCCCGAACCATAGTCTATGATCACCGTCTTCATCATCCGGCCAGCGAGCCCTTGGTGGAGGGAATGACACCTGCTTGCCGTGGATCAATCTCAATCGCCACACGCAGCGCCCGCGCCAAGGCCTTGAAACAGCTCTCGGCAATGTGATGCGCATTTTCGCCATAGGCATTTTCAATATGCAGCGTGATACCCGAATTCATGGCAAAGGCCTGAAACCATTCGCGCACCAGCTCAGTATCAAATGTGCCGATCTTCTGACGCGGAAAATCAACCTTGAAGATCAGGAAGGGCCGGCCCGAGACATCAATGGCACAGCGCGTCAGGCATTCATCCATGGGCAGATCAGCCGAGGCATAACGGCGAATGCCCTTGCGCTCACCCAGTGCTTTTGCCACGGCTTGGCCCAGTGCAATGCCGCAATCTTCCACCGTGTGGTGATCATCAATGTGCAAATCGCCCTTAGCTTCAATTTTCATGTCGATCAGCGAATGGCGCGCCAATTGTTCCATCATGTGATCAAAAAAGCCTACACCCGTTTTTATATCATAGCTGCCAACGCCATCCAGCGACACGGAGACTGATACAGAAGTTTCGGTGGTTTTGCGGGAAACGGAAGCTGTGCGCATAATAAAACCCTTTTCAACGCGCTTGGCCTTAGCAGATGCAACATTAATTGGCTACATGGCCTTTAAAATCCTGTCACAAAGGCTTAAGTCATGGTTCACGAAGGAATTTGGAACATGAGCGACCCGACAAACTGGCACGGCACAACCATCTTGGGTGTGCGTAAAGGCGGCAAGATTGTGATCATTGGTGATGGCCAAGTGTCCATGGGCCAAACCATTATGAAGGGCAATGCCCGCAAAGTGCGCCCTTTGGGAACCACTGGCGTGATTGCCGGATTTGCTGGGGCCACGGCTGATGCCATGACCTTGTTTGAACGGTTGGAAGGCAAGTTGGAGCAGTTCCCCAATCAATTGACGCGGGCTTGCGTGGAAATGGCCAAGGACTGGCGCACTGACCGCTATCTCCGCCGTTTGGAAGCCATGATGATCGTGGCCGATAAAAATGTCTCGCTGGTGATCACAGGCACAGGTGATGTGTTGGAGCCTGAACATGGCGTGGTGGCGATCGGTTCGGGCGGCAACTATGCGTTGGCTGCAGCTCGCGCCCTGATCGACACCGACATGGATGCCGAAGCAATTGCCAGAAAAGCCATGAAAATCGCCGCTGATATTTGTGTTTACACCAACACCAGTGTGACTGTTGAAATGCTGGATGCCGTTTGATCACGTTTTTAGCGGTTACAGAAAATCATCGCGCATTGTTGCAAAGCTGGCTGGTGCAGCCCCATTGGCGCGAATGGTGGGGCGAGCCTGAAGAAGAACTGGCGATGATTTATGCAGTTGATCAGGGCGAGCACTTTCCCTTTGTCGCTTATGTGAATGATGAGCCGGTCGCTTATGTGCAATGCTGGTGGCCCGCTCAGCACCCTGATGTGCCTTGGATGAAAGAGATGGCGATGACCGAGCGCGGCATTGATATATCGATTGGCGATGCCGCGCATTTGGGCAAGGGTCTGGGCACGTTGATTGTGAAAGCTTTTGCGCAGAAATTGTTTGCAGAGGGTGCTACGCGACTGGTGATCGACCCCGACAAAAATAACGCACGCGCCATAGCGGCCTATGTCAAAGCTGGCTTCACACCATTTGCTGAAGTTGATGGCGATTTGCTGATGGAACTGTTAGCTGAAGATATGATTTGGATGGAAAAACTATGACCAATTTTACCCCCCGCGAAATTGTTTCTGAACTCGACCGCTATATCATCGGCCAGCAGGATGCCAAACGTGCCGTGGCTGTGGCCTTGCGCAACCGCTGGCGCAGGCAGCAGCTGACAGGTCAGATGCTTGAAGATGTGATTCCGAAAAACATTTTGATGATCGGGCCAACGGGTGTAGGCAAAACCGAAATTGCGCGCCGTCTCGCCAAGCTGGCCAATGCGCCATTCCTGAAGGTGGAAGCCACCAAATTCACCGAAGTGGGCTATGTGGGCCGCGACGTGGATCAGATGATCCGCGATTTGCTGGAGGCTGGCATCGGCATGGTGAAGGCCACCCGCCGCAAGGACGTGGAAGCCCAAGCCGAAATTCATGCCGAAGCGCGGGTGATTGAAGCGCTGGTTGGGGCGAACGCCTCAGACAACACCAAGGACAGTTTTCGCAAGAAGCTACGTTCCGGCGAACTCAACAGCAAGGAAATTGAAATTCAGGTGGCAGACACAGGTGGCATGCCGAGCTTTGATATTCCGGGCATGCCTGGGGGCTCTGCTTCAGTGATTAATCTGTCCGACATGATGGGAAAGGCTTTTGGAAACCGCACCAAACCGCGCAAAGTGACGGTGGCGCAGGCCCATGACATTCTGATGGCCGAAGAAAGCGAAAAGCTTCTGGACCAAGATAAGATTATTCAGGAAGCGATCTATCAGGTGGAAAACAATGGCATCGTGTTTCTGGATGAAGTGGATAAAATTGCTTCACGCTCTGACCGTGGTGGTGCTGATGTAAGCCGCGAAGGCGTGCAGCGCGATTTGCTGCCGCTGATTGAAGGCACCACCGTTTCAACCAAGCATGGCCCGGTGAAGACCGATCATATTTTGTTCATCGCCTCAGGTGCATTTCATGTGTCAAAACCCTCGGACTTGTTGCCGGAGTTGCAAGGCCGCCTGCCCATTCGTGTGGAGTTGAAAGCGTTGGGCCAGGAAGAATTCCGCCGCATTTTAACCGAGCCAGAAACCAGCCTGATCAAGCAATATGTGGCGCTGATGCAAACCGAAAGTGTGAACCTGAATTTCACCGAAGCAGGTGTGGCCGCTATCGCCCGCATCGCCGCCGAGATCAATGGCTCGATCGAAAACATCGGCGCCCGCCGCCTGCAAACCGTGATGGAGCGCATTCTCGATGATGTGAGCTTCACCGCAACTGATCGCGCCGGCGAAGAGGTGGTGATCGATGAAGCCTATGTGGTGAAACACGTGGGCGCATTGGCCAAGAACGTGGATTTGAGCAAGTTTATTTTGTAGGCGAATCCCCCTCCGTCCGCTGCGCGTCCACCAAGGCAGTTTGCAGAGCAAACTGCTTACCCCGTGAAGAGCGAGGATGAGAATTATTACCCCTTAGAGCACGGTCTTTTTTGACTGATTCATATGTTTGATCCCACCCTTCTCCCGTTGGGAGAAGGTGCCCGAAGGGCGGATGAGGGCGTTGCCGCGGGGAAAATTGCTGGCATCTTATTGGCGGGTAAGGCCCTCATCCGTCGCTTCGCGCCACCTTCCCCCAACGGGGGAAGGGTGTTTAAACAAATGCAAGTCCGCCTTATTCAAAGGAGATCAAAGTCTAGACTTTCAGCGCCTGAGATTTTTGAAAGTCTGGTTCCCGACTTTCGTCGGGATGACAACACTTTCCTTACACACGCAAAATCAGTGGCTGATCGCGTTCCAGCTTTTGCTTTTCGAAGATTCAATGGCAGCTTCCACCACCTTTTGGATTTCGTAAGCTTCACGGAAGTCAGGGCCATTGGCCTTGCCAGAAGCGATACCGGAGAGGAACTCGGCCATTTCAATGGTCTTCAAATCATTGAAGCCCAACTGATGGCCGCCCGCCACGCAGAAGCCGCCATAAGGCGGATGTTGCGGGCCACTTTCAATGGTGGTGAAGCCTTTGTCGCGCAAATTGCCGCCCGCCTTATAAACTTTGAGTTCGTTCAAACGTTCCTGTGTGAAGGCAAGTGCGCCCTTGGAGCCTTCAACCTCAAAGCCCAATTGCATCTGGCGCCCGGTCTTCACCCAATTGGCTTCAATGGTGCCGCCAAAACCCTTATCAAAACGCACCAGCATGCGGGCAATATCATCCACCAGCACAGGCTTTGTTTCCGATGATCCCTTCGCCACAGGCCGCTGCTTGACTACGGTTTCAACATCGGCATTGACGGAGGCAATCGGCCCCAACAGGAAGCGCGCCATGCCGATGATATGGCTGCCCAGATCGGCAATCACGCCGGGGCCGCCTGAGGGGTCAATGCGCCATGTCCAAGGGCTTTGCGGATCATGCATATAATCTTCAGCATGTATGCCGCGGAAACCCGTGATCTCGCCCAGCTCTCCTGCTGCAATCATATCCCGGGCGATTTTAAGCATGGGGTTCTTGATGTAATTGAAGCCCACTTGCGTGATCACGCCCTTGGCATCAGCGGCTTTCAGCATATCAGCAGAATCACTGAGCGTGGGGGAGAGTGGCTTTTCACAATGCACGTGTTTGCCGGCGGCAATGGCGGCCAAGGCCATTTCTTTGTGCAAAGTGTTTGGCGTGGTGATCGAGACAACATCAATCGCCGGATCATTCACGAGATCACGCCAATTGCCAGATGATTTTTCAAAGCCATATTGATGCGCTGCTTTCGCCGCACTCTCGGCATTCACATCGGCAATCATTTTCATAACGGGCACCGGAATATCGGGAAATGCTGCCAATGCTGAACGATAGGCAAAGGCATGGGCCTTGCCCATAAAGCCTGTGCCGATAATACCAATTCCGAGTGTTTTTTTCATTGTGTGACTTTCCGAGCTATTGATTTTGCGTTCTACACGCCGATGCGCTGTTTTGCACGCACATCATCCTGATATTTACGGGCGTCATTCACTTGTTTGCGGTTGGATATTGTTGGAACGCCCACGTCCCACAGTGCGTCACCCGGCGTCCAGACGAAGGCATCAGACACAATGGTGATCACGGTTGTCTTGTCATTGCCCTTGGCCCAGTCAATGGCTGTTTCAAGCTCGCTCAAGCTTTCCACCTTGCGGGCATGGGCCCCCATGGCTTCAGCATGTTTGACGAAATCAACGGGGAAGGGGTTTTTGGCCAGCGAGTCTTTGATCAGGTTGTTATAGGAAGCCGCACCCTTGAAATTCTGCAAGCGGTTGATCACGGCATAGCCGCCATTGTCACACACAATCACAATCATCTTGTGGCCAAACAGCACCGAATTATAGATATCGGAATTCATCATCATGTAGGAGCCATCACCCACCATGACGAAAACATCGCGCGTGGGGTCAGCAATCGCAGCACCCCAGCCACCTGCGATTTCATAACCCATGCAGGAGAAACCAAATTCACAGTCAAAACTGTTGGCCGATTTTACGCGCCAATTCTTCATGGTTTCGCCAGGCAGGCCGCCTGCTGCGGTGATCATATAATCGCGGGTTGCCGCTTTTCGGTTGACCACGCCCACAACCTGACCATAGGTGGGGATGGGGGCATTGGTGGGGGCCTGCCAGCCATCAAGGCTCTTGTTCCAGTCCGCAAATTCAGCATGGCCTTTTTCCATCCAAGCCGCAGGCGCTTTGTGGCCCTTCATTGCAACTGCCAACTCTTCAACAGTGGCTTTGGCATCGCCCACCACACTCAAAGCGCGGTGCTTGGTGGCATCCCAGCGGGCGGCATTGATGGAGATGAATTTGGCTTTGTGGTCAAACACCGTCCAAGAGCCTGTGGTAAAATCCTGCAGGCGCGTGCCGATGGCCAGGATCACATCAGCTTCAGCGGCCATGGCATTGGCGGATGCTGAACCAATAATTCCGATTGGCCCGATATGGGCTTTGTGGTCATGCACAACGCCGCTTTTTCCGGCCACAGTCTCAGACAGCGGAATGCCATGTTCCAACGCGAAGGCCGCCACGGTTGCTTCAGCACCTGAATAGCGCACGCCGCCGCCTGAGATGATGAGCGGCCGCTTGGCCGCCTTGAGGAGGGCCACCGCTTGCGCCAGTTTTTTCATATCTGCGCGCGGGCGCGGGGCCTCATGGATGGTGGGTTCGAAAAATTCTGCCGGATAGTCAAAAGCATATTCCTGGATATCCTGCGGCAAGCCAATGAAGGCGGGGCCACAATCGGCAGGATCAAGCATGGCCGCAACAGCTTGCGGCAGGGAAGAGATGATCTGCTCAGGGTGGACAATGCGGTCCCAATAGCGGGTAACGGGCTTAAATGCGTCGTTTACCGAAATGGTTGGATTGTTGTAATGTTCAACCTGTTGCAAAACAGGGTCAGGACGGCGATTGATGAAAATATCGCCCGACAAAATGAGAATGGGCAAACGGTTGGCATGGGCGAGGCCCGCAGCAGTCACCATATTTGTAGCGCCAGGGCCAATGGATGATGTGGCCACCATGATTTGTTGGCGGCGCTTAGCTTTGGCAAAGCCGATGGCCGCCAGGGCCATGGATTGCTCGTTGAGGCCGCGGTACATGGGCAGCTGATCGCGCACTTCATAGAGCGCCTCAGACAGGCAGGTCACATTGCCGTGACCAAAAATGCCGAAAATGCCCGGGAACAGAGGGACTTGTTTGCCATCCACCACCGTGAACTGGTTGATCAAATATTTGCACAGGGCCTGGGCCATGGTCAGGCGCATGGTTTTTAACGGCATCTCTCAAATCCTCCCGAAATTGCAATTTATATTGTTGTTTTTGATATTGACAATTTTTATTGCAGAAAGCATAGAGTATAAAAAAATGCAACAAAAATTGCAAAAAAATGTTGGGAGAGTGGTGTGTTGAAAATTGCCTTTACTGCATTTTGCGTGAACGGCGCAGTCTGAACTATGCCACATGTTGTGTTGGCTGGTAAGCTGCACCGTGCTGGAATTGCTTTGTTGCAAAAGCAAGCAGGCTTCACGTTTGATCACGTTGAAGAGGTGAGTGAGGCTTCTTATGTGCCGTTCATGGGCAAAGCTGATGCTTTGGTCATCCGCACTCAGCCTCTGCGTGCTGCAACCATTGCTGCCAGCAACCATCTTAAAATCGTGTCGCGCCATGGCGTGGGTTATGATGCTGTAGATGTTACGGCACTCACCAGCCACAATATTCCTTTGGCCATTATTGGTGATGTCAATTCCAATGCGGTGGCCGAACACACGATGATGATGATGCTTGCCGCTGCGCACCGTCTTGTGCGCGCCGATGCTTCAGTGCGACAGGGCCAATGGGGTTGGCGCAATGCACTCGAACCACAAGAGCTTTTTGGCAAGCGACTTTTGATCATCGGTTTTGGCCGTATTGGTCGGCTTTTGGCGCGTATCGCGCAAAGCTTCGGCATGGTGGTGCATGCCTATGATCCCTATCTTGTGAAGCAAGGGTGGCCAGATGCCGGTGTTGCGCCCGAAGTCGATCTGGGTGCTGCTCTGGCTCGTGCAGATGTTGTGTCTGTTCATATTCCAAAGTCGGATCGTCCGGTTTTGGGAGCCGCCGAACTCATCCAGATCAAGCCGGGTGCCATTGTGATCAATTGTGCGCGGGGCGGCATTGTTGACGAGGCTGCCTTGGCAGTGGCTTTGAAAGAGGGCCGTGTGGGCGCTGCTGCTCTGGATGTGTTTGATGTTGAGCCGCCACAGGTGGGGCACCCGCTGTTTGGTTTTGATCAGGTGGTTATGACTCCGCACAATGCTGCGCTGACGCGTGAGTGTGGTGAGCGCATGGCCGTTGCATCTGTCCAAAATGTTTTGGATTTCTTTGCAGGCAAGCTTGACCCCGCGCTGGTGGTGAATGGAATTGAACTCAGCAAAAAAGGGGCTGTGGCATGAGCTTTAAAGATAAAAGCGCGTTGCGCACGCCGCCTCTGGGCCGCAGGTTGCGGCTGGGTTTTGTAGGCGGGGGCCGTGGTGGCTTGGTTGGGGATTGGCATTTTTCAGGTGCCAGGCTTTCCAACCATTGGGACGTGGTGGCTGGGGCTTTATCCTCGCGCCCGGATAATGCTGCTGCTTCTGCACGCGATTGGATGATTGCACCTGACCGCAGCTATACCGACTATCGTGATATGGCCCGCGTTGAAAGTGCGCGCCCTGATGGCATTGAAGCGGTGACTATCTGCACACCCAATTGGAACCATGCCGAAATCGCCGTCACATTTCTCAAAGCTGGCATTGATGTCATTCTTGATAAGCCCATGACCACCACGGTGGCGGATGCTGAAATGCTGGTGAAACTGGCGCAGGAAACGGGCCTCTGCGTGGTGTTGACTTACCCCTACACCTATCATGCCATGGCCCAGCAGGCGCGTGCGCTTATTGCCAATGGCGGCATTGGTGAAGTGCGCCACGTGCATCTGGAATATTTGCAGGAATGGAACATGGAAGCCCAGCCTGCTGATACGCAAATCTGGCGGCAAGACCCGCAAAAGGCTGGCCGCAGCATGATCGTGGGCGACATTGGCACCCACGCTTATCACTTGTTGCATGTGATGACCGGGCAGGATGTTGAAAGTTTGCGCGCTGACATGTTTGTGTGTGGGGGCGCAAAGCCGCAGCCTGATACGGCGCATATCAATTTCCGGCTGACCAATGGTGCGCCGGGCTTTCTCATGCTGACCAATGCCGCACCGGGCCAATATTGTGGGTTGCGCATTCGCATCTGGGGCACAAAGGGAGCGGTGGAGTGGGATCAGGAAAAACCTGAATATTTGAAGTTCATTCCTTTTGGTGGTGAAGAGCGCAGTTTTGTGCGCGGGTCGGCCAATGGTGTTTTGCCTGAGGCTGAGCGCTATGTTCACTTGCCGCGTGGCCATGGTGAGGCGCTGACTGATGCCTGGGGCAATCTCTATGCTGAGGCCGGCATTGCCATTGCTTGCCGTCGCTCAGGCCGCTCTGCGGAAGATTATCACCTGAATCTCACAGGGCCAGAAGATGGTTTGCGTGGCATGATTTTTATTGACGCCTGTGCCGATAGTCATGCGGCGGGTGGCGCTTGGACGAACATAAAAAAGGTGGGTGGATGAGCCGCATCGCTTTTTCGTTGAACCGCACCTGTGCGCCGGGATTGCCGCTTTCTGAATTCGCAAGATTGGCGTGGGATGTGGGTGCGGCGGCTGTTGAAATTCGCAATGATATTGAGGGCCGCGAGTTTATGGATGGCACACCGGCCAATGAGGTGCGTGCGGTTGTTGAAGAGGCTGGCCTTAGGGTTGCCTCGGTCAATGCGTTGCAGCGTTTCAATGAATGGAACGGCACACGTGAAGCAGAAGCCAAGTTTTTAATGGCTTATGCTGCCGCCCTTGGTGCGCCCGGTGTGGTGTTGTGCCCGGTGCACAATGTAGATCATGGCTGGACTGACGCCGAAGCCGAAAAAAATCTGCGTGATGGGCTTCGGAAGCTTCGCCCCATTCTGTTGGATACAGGTGTAAGGGGATATGTGGAGCCCTTAGGCATGAACGGCTCCACGATGAAATTACAAAGCATGGCGGTGGCGG
>JAGWUY010000276.1 GCA_028868255.1 Alphaproteobacteria bacterium
GCGGTGCCCGATGGCCTAGATTGAGCAAGCGCGTATATCGGAGCCATATCAGGTAATTTTTCTTCCATAGGCATGCCCAGAAATTCAGCTTCAGGCTGCCCCAGAAGTATCAAGGCTGATCGGTTGATCAATGAAATGCGGTGACCATGATCTATGCCGATCACGCCAGCGCTTACACCGGCCAACATTGCTTCTGTAAAGCGGCGGCGGCCATCAAGTTGCTCGTTGGTTTCAACTAACTGATCTTGGTGCAGTTTGATCTGGTCTGTCATCATATTGAAAGTGCGGGAAAGTGTCATTAAATCGCCGGGGCCATCAATCACATTTACTTTTGCGTTGAAGTCACCTTTCGCCACTTCACGGGAGGCGCGGAGCAGCCGCACGATGGGTGCAACAAGGCGATCTGAAAACCACATGCCCGCCCAGATCGAAGCCAATAAGAAAACCATTGCCACCAGTGCATAGACCAAACCAAAAGTTAGCTGCACACCAAGGCGATCTTTCAAAAGTTGATCATATTCTGCTTTGGCATCGCGTGTTTTGGTTAGTTGATCGATTACTACGGGTGAAACAATCCGGTAGACATAAAGAAAATGGGAGGGGTAACCTTGTAATTTGATTAAGGCGCGGACGAGGTTTCCGCCCCGCCCTGGAGGAAGAACCACAAGCTCGCCTTTGTCTGCCTTTTCAATTGCATCAGTCGGAGGAGCAATAAACTTGATCCTCTCATCTGCTGTAATATTTGCTTGAATTTCTTTCGTAGTTCCATTGAAAATGAATATCGCCGCAAGATTGCGCAAGGCTGCGTGCCGCGCCACGCGGCGCAAATAAGTTGGGCGATCGTTGTTGAAATCGGGAAGTTGTTGCACCAAGTCCGCCGCAATATTTGCTGTATCTGTGCGCGTTGCTTCTGAAGCATTTGTCAAATATGCGTCGGCGACAGTACTTGCAGTATCGACGATGGCGCGGGTGCGATCAGAAAACCAAGTGTCTAAACCGCGGTTCAGCGTCACGGTGGCGAATACGGCAACCAAAATTGCCGGGACAAGCGCCACCATGCTGAATAACGTAATCAAACGAATGTGAAGGCCAGTACCCGCCGTACCGCGCCGACGCTCAAGCAGCAAGTGGAAAACCTGTGCGCCAATCATCAATGCCATCAACAATACAAGAATTGTGTTTGCCACCAGCAGAGCACTGATCAACTCACTGCTCGGCTTAATTGGAGTCACACCCGTCAACAATAGGAAGGTGATAAAGCCTGTAAGTGTGCCGAGGATTACCAATGCCAGTGCTGCCCAGCCGGACATTCCGCGCAAGCGTGTGGTGATGAATCGCTCTGGGGTTTTCAACATGACACCGTTTATGCCTGAAACTGTGGCAAAAATTCAACACATGTCGTGACATTTCAGCTACAGTTTGGTGTCAGTTCTCATTTAAAGCTTACAAAATCCCGCGTATTGCTTTGATATTGCGTTCTTTTAGCTTTGATCTTAATGTATTTCGGTTGATCCCCAATACATCAGCTGCCTTCAATTGATTGCCATTGGTCGCCACCAAAATGGCGCGTAGAAGTGGAGGCTCAATTTCAGCCATGATGCGTTCATAAAGTCCATCGGGGGGCAAGCCATTGCCAAAACTCGCAATATATTTTGCCAAATAGTGTTCCATAAAATCAGGCAAACGGTCAGGCTGGTTGTGGTCACTGCTTGGGGCTGGTGTCAAAACATTGTTGGAGAGTTCGCGCCGAACAGAGTCTTGAGTGATAGTGTCATCACTCTCCATCGCGACTAAGCGCTTCACAAGATTTTCTAACTCGCGCACATTGCCGGGCCAACGTTGCCCCTTCAGTTCGACAATAGCCGCGGGCGAGATATCTTTTCGGGGCAAGCCTTCCTTTGTGGCCGTTTCAAGGAAATGGCGGATCAGATCGGGAATGTCCTCAATACGCTCCCGAAGCGGTGGCAAACGCAAGGGAACAACATTGAGCCGAAAAAACAAGTCTTCTCGAAACAAGCCCTGGCTTATCAGGTGTCGCAAATCGCGGTGTGTAGCAGCAATGATGCGCACATTGGTTTTGATGGGAGCATTGCCACCCACTGTGGTATATTCGCCCTGTTGCAGCACGCGCAAAAGCCGCGTTTGTGCTTCAAGCGGCATGTCCCCAATTTCATCTAAAAACAGGCTGCCGCCTTCGGCCTGTTCAAATCGCCCTGCCATACGCGCATTTGCACCCGTAAACGAACCTTTCTCATGGCCGAACAACTCTGACTCAATTAGCTCACGTGGGATTGCAGCCATGTTAACCGCTACAAAAGGTCCTTTTCGGCGCTTGCTATAGTCATGCAGCGCACGCGCCACTAATTCCTTGCCTGTACCGCTTTCACCTATAATGGTTACAGTTAAATCGGTTTGCGTGAGCCGTGCGATCATGCGGTAAATGTCCTGCATCGCGGCGGAACGACCGATGATAGGAAGGTTTTCGCTGGCTTCGACAGGGCGTGGGTTGACCTTTACAGATTGATCTGCGGCTCTTCCAACCGTTTGGACTAGGACATTCAAGTCAAAAGGTTTTGGCATATAATCATAAGCGCCGAGCTCGGTTGCTCTGATCGCAGTCATAATAGTGTTTTGAGCACTCATAACGATGATCGGCATTTTGGGCCGCAATTTCTTGATACGTGGTAACACGTCAAAGATGTTTTCGTCTGGCAAAACCACATCCGTCACGATGATATCACCCTGCCCTTCAACCACCCAACGCCATAAAACGCTGGCCGTAGAGGTGGACCGAACAGTATAGCCTGCGCGGCTCAAAGCTTGAGTTAGAACCGTACGAATTGCGCTATCATCATCAGCAAGAAGTATTGTTTTTGCATTCACGCGATAGTTTCCTTTGCAACAAAGAAGGGTTGACGCAGGAGTGGCAAAAGCACGCGAAAAGTCGTGCCGCGCTCGCTGGCTAAGCATTCCACCACACCGCCATGATCAGACACGATTTTTGCCACAAGAGCGAGACCCAAGCCTTTGCCTTGTGGCTTACCAGTCACAAAAGGATCAAAGATGTGGGGTCGCAAGGCTTCCGGCACGCCTGGCCCCGTATCGTGCACACACACTTCAAGTGGCAGCGACACGCGTTCGGGCGAACCATGTACTGAAAGTTTCATGCCTGGTTTAAACGCTGTTGTGAGTGTAATTTCGTGCAAGCCATCGTGGTTTTGCAAAGCTTCTGCTGCGTTTTTGGCC
>JAGWUY010000277.1 GCA_028868255.1 Alphaproteobacteria bacterium
ATAAAAGGTCATGCTATTTTGATCATCTAAGTCTAATGAGGCAATTTTTCCATTCATTTTCCTAAGAATGCCAAATGGAGACTCATCAGAATAGCCGCTCTCGTTGTCAACGTTTTCGAAATCCTTAGATTTATCACCAATAACCGCAAACGAATAAATTGGATGTCCCGTTCTAACAGCCTCTTTGCGTAAACGACCAGCCTCAGTCATTGCCCCCATGTGTGATGGAGTATTTCTGATATCAAACGGGACACCTGAAGCAAAATCAAAATTGAATAAGGGTAGTAGCAGAGTCCCTTTTTTTCCAATCAGATCCAGAAAGCTTTGAAGGATGTCGTCAGGGGAAGCTGAGTGTCCAGCACTCCGAAGCTCAACTAAAGTTCGTTTGATGTTGCTGTGTACAAGGATAGTGTCTCCAGGTTCAACTCCCGCCCCAAGCCATCTTCTCTTCAATTCTTCAATCATATTCATCTTTGCTCATTATTGAAAAGGGCCTGCAATGCTTGCAGCCCGCTCTCTACCATGTTTCACTTATGGGGTGCAGTCCACTCCACTTAATTTTTCTTGATGCTCCTCAGCGCTTGAACACCACACGCGTCATCACGCGTTGTTCATCATAATTGGCAGTGCCTGCCGCCGTGCCATCACCAAACCATGTGCCTTGATATAAAATGCCAGCACTCATATTAGGGTTCATCTTCCAATCCAAACCAGCGGTCGCGGTGGTGGTGGAGGTGACGGCGCTGCCCGTATTGCTCAGCGCAACGCCGAGCCCGGCTTTGGCCTCCAGATTGTTCCACAACCCATAAGTTGCAGACAAACCAGCAGACCACGTCTTGGTGCCGCCAATGCCAGCCACTGCTGTTTCACCCAAGTCCACACCAGATGTGGCTTCAAATTTCAGAAGCTCAGTGGGCGACCAGCCCAACCGCCCGCGTAACCCCAAGGCCGAAGCTGCTTGTAATCCTGCGTCAGCATAATTGCGCACCAGATAAGTGAGCGCCACATCGCCCTGCCAGATCGGCCCATCATTGAGGTTCACGCCCAAGGCGCCGGAAAAGCCTTGGCTGTCGCGCCTGTTGCCATTGCGGTCCACGCTCAAATCATGGGTGCGCGGCGCATAGGCCACTTCGGCATAAGGCCTCAGCCTAGCATCACTATAACCCAGGGTCGCCCGCAGAGTAAGTGATGGCTCAATATAGGCGCGGTCCGAATTGTTCTCCGTGCCGCCACCAGAAAGCCTCACGTCGTCATACACACTGCGCGCCAAGGCCAGCTTTACAGCACCTTCCAGCCCGCCAAAATCATGCACCAGATCAACACTGGCCCCAAAGCTCTTGTCGCGGCGCGGCTCAATCGCCGTGCCCGGCAGAGATGTATCGCCGAGGCCCGTTTCATTGGCCACAAAATTGGCCGTGAAATCAGCGCGTGTGGTGCGGCGAATGTCCAATCGGAAGGTGGTATCGGCAGAACCTGTAAGCGTTGAAAGGCTTGGGTTACTCATATAGCGCAGGATGTCAGCGCTCGCCTGCCCCGTCCAGGAATGGCGCGACCAATCGCTTTCAAATCGCAGGCCCGGCTTCAATCGCAAACCAAAATCAGATTTTCCACCAGTGTTTGCCTGCGTCACATTGGAGGTAAAAACGCCGCCCACTTCCAGCGTGGGGTAAAGCCGCAATCCGCCCGTATCCAAACCTGTAGGCGCATAAGGATCAGCCAGAGCCTTTTTAATTTTACGCGGCGACGTGGAAACGTCTTCCACCACCACGGGTGCGGGCACAGCCACAGCCGTGCTTGCCGCAACATCGTCCGATACTGTAGGTTTGAGTTGCAAAGGTGCCGCTTGGCCATGGGCCGCGCCGAAGTTTGCCGCCATAATGGCCGCCAGCATCACGCCACGCTTGATCACCCCGTTACGCACAATCAGTCTCCAGTTGATCGAAGACTTAACAAAAACATGGTTAACAGGTGGTTGCGATCAGAGCTTCTTCATGCCAGCGAGGAACATGGCCACACCACTGCGCACCACCTCCTCAAGAGGGTAATGCGGGGCAATATCTTCGGCAGCGAAAAGCTTGGGCTTAATTTGTCCACACATGACCAGCTCAAGAAACTGCGTAGCAGCGAGATGTGGATTGGCCTGTTGCAACGTGCCATCATCCATTTTGGATTGCAGATAGTCCGCCACCTTATCATAGGCGAAGGCAGGCCCCGCCTCGTAAAAGGCCTTGCCAATTTGGGGAAATTTTTCAGCAACTGCCACCACCAACCGCACATAGGCAATAGTTTCACGGGTTTTGTGCAGCCGCCCAAACCGCAAGGCCAAATCATAAAGCACCTCTTGAACCGGGCGTTCAGGGTTTTCTATCACCATAGTTTGCTCAGCCTGCAACCGGCGGTCGCGGAAAATCAGCGCTTCAAACAGCTTATCTTTGGATGGGAAATAGGCATAAACCGTGCCTTTGGAAACACCGGCCGCCTTCACAATGTCATTCATGCTGGCGCCGTCAAAACCCTGCGCAAGAAAGCAAGCCTTTGCGCCATCCAAAATCTGGTTGCGCTTGGCGCTCTCCGCAGCATCATTTTGCACCAAAGCCACTTCAGTCACTTTCAAACCCCATAGTCGCCTTAAACCGAACGGTTCGGTCTTGATAATAGCCAATCAACATGCTAAAGACAAGAGTTAAACCGAACCGTTCGGTTCAATTTTTATCGAAGTGAGTTTGTGATGTCGCCTTCAGCTGCCCTGAAAACTTCCGCCTCTCCGCAAGAAACAGCAGTGCCCCAAAAGCGCAGCCGTGCCCGCCTCATCCGTTTAGCTTTGCTGGCCGCTGTCTTAGGCGCAGCTGGCTATTACGGCTTACAATATTGGCAACATGGCCGCTTCCAGATTTCAACGGATGATGCCTATGTGCAGGCCGACACATCGCTGATCGGTACCAAGCTGGCAGGTTATGTGAAAGAAATTCCTGTCGCCGATAACGCGGCAGTTAAGGCAGGTGATGTCATACTGCGTCTCGATGATAGCGACTACAAACTATCCCTTGCGGCGGCAAAGGCACGAGTCGAAACTCAAAGAGCTAACCTTTCAACCATTGCGCAACAAATTGCGGCTCAACAGTCTCAAATCAAGGCCGCAGAAGGCCAACTGGACAGCGCAAATTCTGCCGAACAAACTGCGGCTATTGTTCAGGCCCGCGCGTCCGAGCTGCTCAA
>JAGWUY010000278.1 GCA_028868255.1 Alphaproteobacteria bacterium
CTGGCGCATGGCGGGCGAAGCTTCAGCGTCAGCAAAAACGGCCTGCATATAACGATCAGCCATCACGTAGTCTTTCACGCGCCAAGCCGCCAAACCAAAAATTTCGCGCGCTTCTTGTCGCCACACAGCACCATCTTTGTCAAACTTGCCAAGGCGCGGCAACAGCTGATCAGGCGTCGCGGTATCAGCCAGCACATAGCCTGCCCGAATGCGCGCTAAATCCGCCAAGGCTGGATCGCTCTTGGCATCAGCTGCAAAGGCATCATAGGCCGCCACGGCTTTATCAGTCTCGCCTTTCTTGGCCAAAAGTGCAGCCTGTTCCAGCGCGGCCAATTGGCCAAACCCAGCATGCTTGACCACAGCCAAGGCTGAAAGCGCATCATCCGTCTTACCATCTGCCGCCTTCTTCAAGGCATCAAAATATACGGTTCCGGCATCTTGCGCCTGCTTGTCCTGATAATAACGCCAGCCCTGAAAGGCAGCGACACCCGCAACCAGAACAATGGCCAGCGTGGTGAAATGCTTACCATAGCGATCCCAAACTTTTTTGTATTCGTCTTGGCGAACCTCCTCGTCCACCTCACGAAACAGCGACTCATCAGTATTAGACACGTGAAAAAAGCTCCGTTAATAACATTGCGCCCTAAAGCAGCCGAACGGCTAAATCAAGGCAAAAGCCAAAATGCCGTATTCAGTCTTTCACCTGATAAGTATTATCTGGGGTGGGGAACTGGCGGCTGCGCACCTCTTCAGCATAAAGTTTGATGGCCCCTTCAATGGCCACACCCACCTTGCCAAACTCTTTGACGAATTTAGCAATGCGTGGGCTGAGCCCCAACATATCTTCCATGACCAGAATTTGCCCATCACAGGCCGCAGAAGCACCAATGCCAATGGTGGGAATGTCGATGGACTTGGTGATTTTTGCGGCCAAAGGCTCAGCCACTGCTTCCAAAACCACTGCAAATGCCCCCGCTTCGGCAACCGCCCTAGCGTCTTCTTCAATAATGGGCCAGCCAGCCCGTTCGCGCCCATGCGCCTTGAAACCACCCAGCACATTGATGGATTGGGGCGTGAGGCCAATATGCGCCATCACCGGAATGCCGCGCTGGGTAAGAAATTCAATCGTTTCCGCCATGCGCCTACCACCTTCCAACTTGATGGCACCACATTCGGTTTCCTTGATCACCCGCGCTGCATTGCGAAACGCCTGTGCCGGGCTTTCTTCGTAAGAGCCAAATGGCATATCCACCACCACCAAGGCATGTTTCGCCCCGCGCGTCACCGCCCGTCCATGCATGATCATCAATTCCAAAGGCACAGGCAATGTGGTTTCAAACCCGTGCATCACCATGCCCAAACTGTCACCCACCAACAAAAAATCAACATACCTGTCAGCAATAGCCGCCGTGTGGGCGTGATAGGACGTGAGCGAGACAATAGGTTCTCCGCCTTTCCGGGCGCGAATTTCAGGGGCTGTGAGGCGTTTAAGCGGTGTGTGCTGTGACATGCCTGAAACATAGCCCCGCCGCGTCTTGGGAGCAACGGGGCCAAAATACCGTGATTAATGCCTATCCGGCAATAGGAACACCAATCACATAGGGGTGGAACAGGAGCATCATGATTGCAAAGGCCACAAGGCCGGCCACAACGGCAATGCCATCCCGTTTCGCACGAGGTTCAAACACGGCCTTTTCGCCCCGCGCCATATTGACGCCAATGTCTAACAGCGTCAAAAACAACATCGTGCCAAAGAACCACAGCGCAGCACTCCGGCCATTTGACAACAAATGTCCGATGGACCACAGCGCAATGCCGATCGAAAACGGGTGTTGCAGCCAGCGCCGGATATAACCCTTGCCCTGGTTAGAAGCGATCAGCACAAAGCCGATCAACACCAACGTCATGGTCACATGTTTCATACCTGCTACCGGAACATAAACCATGCTGTCAGTGCCCCGCGTGGCCCAAATCCCCCAAATCATCAGGGCAAGACCAACAAGTGAGGCCAAAGAAAAGATGCCCTTGAAGGCATTTTCACCCAAGCGTGCCGAAAGCCGGTTGCGCAAAGCTGGCCACAAAGCTGAAATCACATGCGGCCCCGCAAACAACACAATTCCCAAATACATCTTCCCCATCACAATTCCTCCACCACGGTCAATAACTTAGTCCACTAGACCAAAAAGTAAATCGCGCCTTGCCAGTGTACTCAAACGCATATCAATGTTACAAACCGCGCTGGTGAATCGCAAAAATAGAGGGGACAACCATGAAGCCAACACTCATTCTCGTCGGTGCCGATAAGGGCGGCGTGGGAAAAACAACAATTTCACGTTCTTTGCTGGATTATTTTGCGCGCAAGAATGTGCTGACCCGCGCGTTTGACACGGAAAATCCCCGTGGTTCGCTGCGCCGCTTCTACCCCACCATCACCGAAATCATTGATCTCGGCCACGTGGCTGATCAGATGAAAGTGCTGGACACGATGGAAAGCTCCAATGTGCCTGTCACCGTGGTTGACCTGAAAGCCGGCAATTTGTCTTACGCTTTGGATTTGTTTGAGCGCATCGGCGTATTGGAAGCCGCCCGCAACGGCGTATTCAACATGGGCCTGATGCATGTGGTGGGGCCATCCATCGCGTCACTCGATGAAATCGGCGAAATTGCCAAATATCTGCAAGGCATTTCCTATGTTGTGGGCCGCAACTCCATCAATGAGACCAATTTCTTCGAATGGGATGAAGCCACCCACCGCAAATATTTCTCGTCCATTCCAAAGGCGCAAGAAATCAATGTCCCTAAGCTGAATGAAATGGCTTACGAGCAAGTTGATGTCGCCGGCGTAACCTTCAAGGACTTTATCGACAACAAAGCAGCCGATGGCACACCTGGCAAATTCTCATTCGTGCTGCGCGGCTATGTGCGCAAATGGTGCTCGGAAATTGATGCGCAGTTTGCCCATGTGCAAATGCTGGCGGACATTGTGTCTGGCGGCCGCACCACTGGCTCCAACTAAGCGGAATTAAAGCCCCGTGGCAAAATTTCCCACGGTTTACATCACAGCATCTGACCAGCACCGCAACGGCAAAACTTTGCTCGCGCGGCTGCTGGGCGATTATTTGCTGTTGGACGGTCGCGATCCTGTGATGATCGACACTGACGCACCTGAAGGCCCTTTGCGCATCTTCTTTCCGGGCCGCACGGT
>JAGWUY010000279.1 GCA_028868255.1 Alphaproteobacteria bacterium
CTGGCCTCAACAAACAGCGCATGATGCAATGGCATCAAACGATCTTGGATTTGCAATGCTTTGGCATAATCATCGGTCAAGGTTGCTTCCTGCAAATCAGCGCACAAGCGTGGGGCAACATTAGCAGTCACTGAAATGCAGCCCACACCACCATGGGCGTTAAAGCCCAATGCCGTGCCGTCTTCGCCCGAAAGCTGGATGAATTTTTCACCCGACAGCAAGCGCTGGCGCGAAGGACGCGTGAGATCTGCCGAGGCGTCTTTCGTGCCGATAATATTTTTGAAATCGCGGCTCAAGCGCGCCAAGGTTTCGACTGCAATATTAGCCACTGTGCGGCCAGGAACATTGTACACAAAAATTGGAATATCTACGGCTTTTGCAATTGCCGCATAATGCGCATAAATGCCATCCTGCGTGGGCTTATTGTAATAGGGCACAACGACGAGTGCAGCATCGGCGCCCGCAGCCTTTGCATGATATGTGTATTCGATGGCTTCGGCGGTGTTGTTGGAGCCTGCACCGGCGATGACCGGCACTTTGCCTTTGGCTTCGGCCACGCAGATTTTACCAACGGCTTTGTGTTCATCCGGCGTCAATGTGGGGCTTTCGCCAGTGGTGCCCACCGGCACCAATCCGTGGCTGCCCTGTTTGATCTGCCAGCCCACAAATTTACGAAAGGCGGCTTCATCAAAAGCGCCGTTCTTAAACGGGGTGATCAAAGCTGGGATTGAGCCCTTGAACTGCACGGAAAACCTCACTGAGTAATAAGTTGGAAACCATATCTGCCTATGGTGACGCCCAATGCTGCGCTGCATAAGGTGGCGCACCATAGTCTGCTCATAAGCAATCGGCAAGTCGTTCGCTGGCAAGTTTGGCCAAAACTCTGACGCAATTGCCGCATAGCGCGTTGATAGACTTGGGCATTATAAGTGTTAGTATTCTGTAAGGCGGAGTGATCAAAAGTGTTAACGCGGCGCGGTTTTTTAAATGGCTTGGTAAGCAGTGTTGCTGTTCTCACTTTGCCGATGGTAAATCCTGCACTGGCGGCGCCTTCAGGCTTGGCAGTTCAGGCCGTGCAACGCGCTTTGTCTGGTGATTTCACAGCGGCCGGCACAATGGCTGCGCAATCTGGTGATGCTGCTGCTGTAAAGCTTGTTGAACTTTTATTCCTGCGTGATAACGGCACGAAAGCAGGCTACAAGCGCATTCTCGATTTTCTCAACGCTGCGCCTAAATGGCCGCTGACAGAAACTCTTTTAAAGCGAGCCGAACAAGCCCTTTTTGAAAACAATCAAGATGCACAAACAGTTCTAGGTTATTTTGCATCGCGCCAACCGCTAACGGCATATGGCATGTTGGCTTTGGCCCGAAGCCAATTTGCCTCTGGTGATGCATCCAAAGCCAAGGCTTGGCTGCGCAAAGCTTGGGGCGAAAGTGCGGTGGATGCAGCACTTGAGCAAAAAGTGATAGCTGAATTTGGCGGAAAACTTTCAGCCGCGGATCATCAATACAGATTTTCTCGTCTCGTCTTTGCCCAACAGGCGAATGCGGCCATCCGCAATGCCAAGCGCTTGGGTGGTGACTATGTGAGTGCAGCTTATGCCGCGCAGGCATTGATCAATGGGCAAAGCAGCGGCGAAGCAAAATACAACAGTCTTTCAAGCACCGGCAAATCCAACATGGGTGTTAAATTTGCCCTCGCCCGCTATTATCGCAAACAAGAGAAGTATGGTAAAGCCCGCGCTTTGCTTGCCAGCATTCCAAGTGATAGTGTTGCCATGGGTGACAGCGAAGCATGGTGGACGGAGCGCAAAATTGTGACAC
Organism: Alphaproteobacteria bacterium; assembly: GCA_028868255.1. GTDB lineage: Bacteria > Pseudomonadota > Alphaproteobacteria > Rhizobiales > Aestuariivirgaceae > Aestuariivirga. The sequence goes on from JAGWUY010000279.1 coordinate 1,825, forward strand.
TGCACTCAGTTGGCCCCAACCACGCCGACAGCTGGAATGCCGCTTACAAAATTGCCCGCAACCATGGCTGCACAAATGTAGATAATGCAGTTGAAGGTGAATTCATGGCCGGCTGGGTGGCGCTGCGCTACTTGAAAAAACCTGCTGTGGCTTTGACCCATTTTACAAAATTGCAACAGCTTGCGCCTACGCGAACCGAAAAAGCCCGCGCCGCTTATTGGATCGGCCGTACTTATCTGGCGATTGGCGACAAGGCTACTGCCAAATTGGCATTTAAAGATGGGGCGCAATACACCACTGTCTATTATGGTCAGTTGTCACGTGAACAAATTGGCCTCGGCAACAAGCCGGAAGAAATCACCGGAGGCGGCTCTTCGGCAGCGGCCCAAGCCCGCATCGAGCAAGATGAAGTGATCCGCGCCTTTCGCATTATGGCGCAAGCCGGAACGAAAAATCAGCTCAATATTTTCCTTTGGTCATTGGCCAACCGCTTTAAGAGTGTAGATGATATGAACGCAGTGGCCAATGTGGTGCAAACCGTGGCTGGCACCTCTTGGGCGTTGCGTTTTGCCAAGGCGGCAGGCCAACGGGGCATTGATATTGACTCTTGGTCTTACCCCGTGCGCGGGCTGCCAAACTGGCAGCAAATTGGCAAACCTATCGAAAAATCTCTGGTATTTGCGCTTTCGCGTCAAGAAAGTGAGTTTGACCCAAACGCCGGCAGTTCAGTGGGCGCACAAGGGTTGATGCAGCTGATGCCCGGAACGGCGCGCTTGGTGGCGCGCCAATACAAATTGTCGTTCAAGCCTTCCAGCTTGAAATCCGATCCTTCCTATAATGTCAAACTTGGTGCGGCACATCTGGCTGATTTGGTGGACGAGTTTAATGGTTCCTACATCCTCACTTTGGTTGCCTATAATGCCGGCCCGCGCCGCTCACGCGAATGGCTGGATGAGTATGGCGATCCGCGTGGAGGCCAAGTAGATGCTGTGGATTGGGTTGAATGTATTCCTTTCAATGAAACACGCCAATATGTTCAGAAGGTGATGCAGAACCTCCATGTCTACCGTTCGCGCCTCGCGCCGGAAACAGTACGCCCGATGACGGCTGACCTGAAGCGCGGCACCCCAAGTGATGTCACCGTTGCCAGCACCAGCACGCCTGCCCCGGCCCACGATTGATCCTTGTACGGAGCAATTTTACGAATAATAGGAAGCCCGCAGAACGCGGGCTTCTTTTTATCTTTCGGAATGATCAGCCCTTGCGGGTGTGGCTTCCAGAATGGGTCTGGCCGTCCTTGCCCTTCATGCCGCCGGTGCCGAACTCCTGCGCGAACTGCTCTTCCTTGCCATCGGCCAGAAGCCGTGCCTG
>JAGWUY010000037.1 GCA_028868255.1 Alphaproteobacteria bacterium
TACTCGCGCTATAGAGAAAGTAAGGGTTTGCGGCATCCTTGTGCGTGGTGCGGGCAAACCAGCTTTGCAGCAAGGGGGCTGTGGCCGAGATGAAGAAGAAGGGATAGCCAATGGATTTGGCCATGAGGCCCACCAGCCAAATGCCAGCGGTGGCACCGCCTGTCGGCACATCCGCCATGGGCAGACTGACCGGCAGGCTGAACCAGGCCAAGGCCATCAAACCTACATGGAGCGGCACGGCCACAGCCGGGGCGAGATATTTTTTCAAAAGATGGGCATAGCAATAGCCACCCAGCAGAACCGCCTGAAAGAAGCACATGGCAATGGCCCACACGGCGGGCGTTCCACCCAGCAGGGGAAGCGCCATACGGGCAAACATGGGTTGCACCAGAAACAGCAACGACGCACTGAGCAGCATGGTAACCACATAGGCTGGAACAAGGGCTGTGCCGGAGCGCGCCAGTGTTGATTGTGTTTCCAATTGGTTAACAGACATGCGCCATCCCCTTGCTTTAACGGCAAAGGCTTAGCGCAACAGGGGTTGATAGCTGATTAAGGGGTTTTGACACCGTATCGGTGCAAATCGCGCGCCTCAGTCTTCAACCAGTGGCGGGCCTGTTTGGCGGTTTTGCAATGGGTGAGCACCAGTCGCCAGAAGCGGGGGCCATGGTTCATTTCTTGAAGATGGGCTACCTCATGGGCGGCTACATAATCCAGCACATATGAAGGGGCCAAGATTAGCCGCCATGAATAGGACAATGCGCGGGCATGGGAGCATGAGCCCCAGCGGCTAGATTGATCGCGCACTGTGATGGCGGAGAATTTCACATTCATCGCCGTGGCACAGTGGTGCGAGGCCCTGGTCAAATCCTGCAAGGCCTGTTGCTTCAGCCAATCGGTGAGGCGGCGGTTTACATGGGCCAAGTCACCCGGCACAATGAGGGTTTTGGCTTCGTGGTCTTGCTGCACCAGCCCACGCCGCCCACCGGGGCAAGAAATACGCCACAATTCACCGCGCAGCGGCACCAGAACACCGTCGCCAAATTCTGTAGCAACCATTCGGTTTGCCAGATTTTTTCTGATCCAATCTTTTGAGGCGAGAGCAAAGCGATGGGCCTCTGCTTGGCTGGTGCGTTTGGGCAGTGTCATCACCAGCCCGGTGCCATCCTTGGCGAGACGCATGATCATGCGCTTGCAGCGGACATTGCGCTTGAAGCTCAGTTTCACGGGGCGGCCATCAACCTCCAACACACAAGGTTCTGGCGCGGCAGGCAGGCTGCGCAACATGGCGATGCGACCGAGAAGGTTGATCACTTTTCGAGTGTTTTGAAAAATGCCTTTATCTTGGGAGCCACTTCTGCGCGGAATTTTGAACCGGAGAATACGCCATAATGGCCAACATCCATTTGCAGATGATGCAATTTTTTCCCAGCCGGAATGTTCACGAAAATATCATGCGCAGCTTGGGTTTGACCGACGCCGGAAATATCATCGCGCTCACCTTCCACCGTCATCAATCCTGTCTTGGTGACGACAGCAGGATCAATCAAAGCGCCACGGTGGCGATAAGTGCCGTTTGGAAGATCATGGTTGATGAAAACACGCTCTACTGTTTGTAGATAGAACTCGGCCGTCAAATCCATCACTGCCATATATTCATCATAGAAGATCTGGTGGCGCGCGGCATCATCATCATTGCCGTCAACCAAGCTGTGATACAGCTCTTTGTGGGCTTTGAAATGGCGCTCGGCATTCATGGCGAGGAAGCTGCCCAATTGCATAAAGCCGGGGTAAACTTCACGACCAGCACCCGGGTGGCCGCCTGTGACATTCATCACCATATTGTCACGCAGCCATTGCAACCCTTTTTCTTGCGCCAGCTTGTTTACCGCTGTGGGGTTGCGCTGGGTGTCAATCGGGCCGCCCATGAGCACCATGGACAAGGGTGCGAGTGGATCTTTCGCCGCATTCATCAGTGTAACCGCAGCCATCACCGGAACCGAAGGTTGGCACACGGCCATGACATGCGCGCGGGTGCCCAGATGCTGGAGAATAGAAATCAACGTGTCCGAATAATCATCAAGATCGAAGCGCCCATGGGCCAGCGGCACATTGCGCGCATCGTGCCAGTCGGTCACATAAACATCATAGTCGGGCAACATTTCCTGAACCGTGCCTTTCAGCAAGGTGGCGAAATGGCCCGACATGGGAGCCACCATCAACAATTTGGTCTGTGGCTTGGATTTGGCGGGCATGTCTTTGGCAAAGTTCAAGAGATCGCAAAATGGCATTTGCCAGACGATCTCTTCACGCACCGCCACGTCTTTGCCACTCACTTTTGTCGAGGTGATGTCGAACTCGGGCTTGTCATAGCGCCTCGTAGCGCGCTCAAACATTTGCAGGCTGGCAATGGCCTGACGGCCAAATGGGGTGCGCGACAACGGATTGAATTCATTGCCCCAAAAAGTCAGGCCAGCCTCTGCCATAAAGCGTATGGGCGCCATGGCCGCGTGGTTCATTTCGTAAAATGGGTACAGCATTTTGAGTCCAAACATCCTTTGAGCATCGCGCATGCCCGTTAACATTCCAACAATGAGGCTGATCTCGTTTGCCCCCTGAGCGTCACCTGTCAAAAGTCAGACTGACCTAATCCCGCGACTCACTCTAACACGGAATTTAGGCTGGATGCCAAGACCTTTGCGTCGGTCGTATATGGGAAGTGTTTTACAAATGTTCCATCCGGCCCCATGAGATAAATGATTGAGGAATGATCCATTTCATAGTTTTGCGGGTCTTTGGCGTTGGGCACTTTCTGATAAAACACATGAAAGGCTTTGGCCATGGCGGCCAATTGCTCTGCTGTACCCGTCAGTCCCACCCAGCGTGGATCAAAATTGGCAACATATTGCCCCACAATTTGCGGCGTATCGCGGTCTGGATCAACCGACACGAAGACAGGGGTCAGTTTGTCGCCTTTGGCGCCCATCTCTTTCAAGGCCGCCGTGATCACTTGCATTTCCGTGGGACACACATCGGGGCAAAACGTGAATCCGAACACATAGAGTGCGTAGCGGCCCTTGAAGTTTTTTTCTGTCACCCCCTTGCCCGTGCCATCTACCATGGTGAAGGGGCCGCCAATCAAGGCTGTGCCAGACCCTGCGGGGCCCTTGGTCGGCCGCTGGGAGAGCGCCACAGCCGCAATGGCAAGGGCCACCAAAACCATAGTGACGGCGATGATGAATGTGGGGCGAGAGGGCAACAGAGACTTGGCCATGGGCTTTTCCGTAAAGTGGTTTTCTGCCATTATCAAATTACAATCATGGTTCAAGCTTTTTCACTTGCCGGCACACATGACATGCAAAGCCAAGGCTTGTTGCGCCTTCGCACGTTGGTGCGCCTGCGCTGGCTGGCGGTGATCGGGCAGTCCATAGCTGTTTTGGGTGTGCAATTTGTTTTAGGCTTCAAGCTGCCCTTGGCGCTGTGTCTGGCGATGATTGCACTTTCGGCATGGCTTAATATTTTTCTGTCGCTACGGTGGCGCAGCGGCCAGCGCATGTCAGCACGGCCCGCAGGCCTGTTGCTCGGCTACGATGTGGTGCAATTGGCCATTTTGCTCTACCTCACCGGAGGCTTGCAAAACCCGTTTGCATTTTTGTTTCTGGTGCCGGTGACGATTTCGGCGACTTCGCTTCCCTTGCCCTGGACATTAACTCTGGCGGCATTGGCCTTTGCCTGCTCATCCGTTCTGGCGGTTTATCACCGCCCCCTGCCTTGGCTTGAGGGTGCTGTTTTGAGCCTCCCACCCACCTATATTGCCGGCATGTGGGCAGCGCTTGTGTGTGGCACAGTGTTCTCTGCGATTTATGCAAGGCGCATTGCAGAGGAAGCACGGCTGATGTCGGCAGCCCTTTCAGCAACAGAACTGGTTTTGGCGCGCGAACAACGCTTATCAGCCCTTGATGGTTTGGCTGCAGCGGCGGCCCATGAACTTGGCACGCCTTTGGCCACGATTGCTTTGGTGGCCAAGGAGCTGAAGCGCGAAAGCCCGAAAAATTCTCCGTATGCTGAGGATATTGATCTTCTGATTTCGCAAGCTGCACGTTGCCGTGACATTCTGAAAAGACTGGCCGCTCCTGAAGAATTGTCTGACGATATTTACCAACAAGTGACGCTGGAAGCGATGATAGAAGACATGGTGGCGCCACTGCGCGGTTCTGATGTCAAGATTTCCATTGATGCAGGTTCAGATGGCAAAGCGCCTTCGCCTGCCCCCATTTTCCGGCGTAATCCGGCAATCACATATGGCCTCAGCAATCTCTTGGAAAATGCGTTTGATTTCGCTGTCTCTGCGGTGGAAGTGAAGGCACGGTGGAGCGCATCTCAAGTGATTGTCACAGTGGCTGATGATGGGCCAGGTTTTGACCAATCTATTTTCGATCAATTGGGTGACCCGTTCGTCACCACCCGTCCCGGCTATGGTGATGGCGCACCGAAGCAGGATGGCCAGCATGAAGGCATGGGGCTTGGGTTGTTCATCGCCAAGACCTTGCTGGAACGTTCGGGAGCTTTTGTGGCCTTGGCCAATCGCAAGGCTCCGCAGGCGGGGGCGCTCATCCAAATCACCTGGCCGCGCGTAGTAGTGGATGTCGGCAAAAATGCTTGACCTCTCGGCTCCGCAGCCGCAAAGGGTAGTTCTATTATGACCCAAAATGCTGAACTCAATTTGCTGTTGGTTGACGACGACAAACCATTCCTCACAAGACTTGGCCGCGCTATGGAAACGCGGGGCTTTCAAGTGCGGTTGGCTGACACGGTGGCCGAAGGCATTGCTGAGGTGAGGAAGAACGCGCCAAACTATGCCGTCGTCGATTTGCGGCTGGCAGATGGCAATGGTCTTGATGTGATTGAAGCCTTGCATGCCTCGCGCCCCGAAGCGCGCGTGGTGGTGCTGACCGGCTATGGCAATATTGCCACTGCTGTCACCGCGGTGAAGCTGGGGGCCATTGATTATTTGGCCAAGCCCGCGGATGCTGATGCGGTTTATGGTGCGTTGACGGGCGATACAGTTAACCGCAATGCGTTGCCTGAAAACCCGATGTCAGCTGACCGGGTGCGCTGGGAGCATATTCAACGTGTGTTCGAATTGTACAACCGCAATGTTTCTGAAACCGCTCGCCGCCTCAACATGCATCGCCGTACCCTTCAGCGCATTTTGGCAAAGCGGGCACCGAAATAGACTTTTCCCTCCCCGACACTTGGGGAGGGCGGGGTGGGGATGTTCCAACAAGCGAAAAGTTTAACCTTGATCTCGTTGAACCAGCCCCATCCGTCATGCCTGCCGCATGACACCTTCCCCAAGTGTTGGGGAAGGATAAAGATCACACATCCAAATTGGCAACATTTAAAGCATTGTCGCGGATGAAATCGCGGCGCGGTTCCACCACATCGCCCATCAGCTTTGAGAACAGATTATCGGCATCATCCATCTCAGCCACTTTCACACGCAGCAATGAGCGGGCGTTGGGGTCCAGCGTGGTTTCCCACAGCTGATCGGGGTTCATTTCACCCAAGCCTTTATAGCGCTGCATGGAAACGCCTTTGCGGCCTGCGGCAAAAATATGTTCGAGCAAATTGAGTGGCCCGAAAATCTGAACCTCAGAGTCCTTGCGGTGCAGCTTGGCGGTGCGGCCATAAACCTCTTGCAGATGTGCTGTCCTGCGATCGAGGCGCAAGGCATCTTGGCTGGCGATCAGCTTGCCATCAATGTGCCAGCTTTCCTTTACGCCGCGCAACATGCGGGTGAACAGCAGGCCACCATCGGAGGCCACTTCGCCTTGCCAATTGCGCTCTGTTTCATCAGACACGGCATCGAGGCGCTTGGCGATATAGGCCGCAGCACTTGCGGCATTTTCTGGTGTGCTGATCGCTTCTGGGTTCAAGGCCCCTGCAATGGCCACCTGCTCAATGATATAGCCTGGGTAACGCGAATGCAGGGCTTCAATCATGCTGCGCACCGCTAAGGCTTCTTCCACGATCACGCGCAGATCGGGGCCGCCGCGCTCATCCCCCGTGGCCAGCGCCAAAGTGCATCCTTCGAGGCCCACATCAATGAGATTGGCTTCTAATTCCTTGTTGTCTTTCAAATATTGTTCAGACGATCCCCGCTTGATCTTGTAAAGTGGAGGTTGGGCAATATAGAGATGACCACGGTCTACCACCTCGCGCATTTGGCGGTAAAAGAAGGTGAGCAGTAGGGTGCGGATATGCGCACCATCGACGTCAGCGTCGGTCATAATGATGATCTTGTGATAGCGCAGCTTATCAGCATTGAACTCTTCGCGGCCAATGCCTGTGCCCAATGCTGTGATCAAGGTGCCGATTTCGGCTGATCCTAGCATACGGTCAAAACGGGCGCGCTCCACATTCAAAATCTTGCCGCGTAAAGGCAATACGGCCTGGTTTTCACGGTTGCGGGCCTGTTTGGCGGAACCACCGGCAGAGTCACCCTCGACGATGAACAATTCGCACAAAGCGGGGTCACGCTCCTGGCAATCGGCCAACTTGCCGGGCAAGGAAGACATATCAAGTGCGCCTTTGCGGCGCGTCAGTTCACGGGCTTTTCGGGCGGCTTCCCGCGCGAGGGCTGCCTCCACCACCTTACCAACCACGATTTTGGCATCAGAGGGGTGTTCTTCAAACCATGCGCCCAATTGCTCATTGATCAGGCCCTCAACAACCGGGCGCACTTCGGAGGATACCAACTTGTCTTTGGTTTGCGATGAGAATTTGGGGTCTGGCACTTTAACAGAGAGAACACAGGTGAGGCCTTCACGCGCATCATCGCCAGTGATGGCGATTTTTTCTTTTTTGGCAATGCCGCTTTCGGTGGCATAGGTGTTGATGATGCGGGTGAGGCCACCGCGGAATCCTGCCAAATGCGTGCCACCATCGCGCTGAGGAATGTTGTTGGTGAAGCAGAATACACCTTCATGGTAGCTGTCGTTCCACCACAAGGCGCATTCCATGCTGATCCCGTCCTTCTCGCCTGAGATCATAATGGGCTTGGCAATGAGGCCTTGTTTTGCGCGATCAAGATATTTCACAAACTCAACAATGCCGCCCTCATAGAAGAGTTCGAGCACATGAGGCTCAACACCGCGCTTGTCAGTGAGCACGATGCGCACGCCTGAGTTCAAGAAAGCCAGTTCGCGCAGGCGGTGTTCCAGCGTGGCAAAATCAAATTCGGTTTTGGTGAAAGTTTCAGTCGATGGCAAGAAGGTGACTTCCGTTCCGCGCTTGCCATCAGATGGGCCGATCACTTTCAGCGGCGCATCCGGCACACCATGGGTGAAGCTCATGTAATGGGTTTCGCCGCCGCGGTGGATGGTCAGGTGCAGCTTTACGGACAGCGCATTGACCACTGAAACGCCCACGCCATGCAAGCCACCGGATACCTTGTAGGAATTCTGGTCAAACTTGCCGCCGGCGTGAAGTTCCGTCATCACGATTTCAGCAGCAGAGCGTTTGGGATCTACATCATCGTCTTGCTTGATCGCAGTGGGGATGCCGCGGCCATTATCGGTGATGGTGGCTGAACCATCAGCATTGAGGGTCAGGGTGACCAAGGTGGCATGACCCGCCAGCGCTTCATCGATGCCATTGTCAATCACTTCATAGACCATGTGATGCAGGCCTGAGCCATCATCCGTGTCGCCGATATACATGCCGGGGCGTTTGCGCACCGCATCCAAACCTTTGAGGATCTTAATCGAATCCGCGCCATAATTTGCAATGGCTTCAGCGCGCTTTTCTTCAGCGCGCTTTTCGGACTCGGAGTTTTGGTCTTCGGTCATTGTTTCACTTCCACTATTTCGCCCTGTTCAACGTGATAGAGCGCGGCCTGGGGCCCCGCCTCACCGAACAGGCTTTCATCTGTGCCTGTCATCCAGGCTTGCACTCCCAACCGGGTCAAGCTTTCAAACAAACCTCGCCGTCTGGCCGCATCCAAATGGGCGGCGACCTCATCCAGCAACAAAATGGGGGCGGCCCCCACCAGCTCTTTGACCGCCTTGGCCTGCGCCAAAATTAGACCGATCAACAAAGCCTTTTGCTCGCCTGTGGAGCACAGGTCAGCTGGCACATTTTTGGGGCCATGGGTCACTGAGAAATCAGTGCGGTGCGGGCCTTTCAAGGTGCGTTGCTGGGCCCTGTCGGCGCCACGCGAATCGAACAGCAATCTAGCGTATTCTTCTTCCGCTTGCACGGCAGGATTATGCGCTGCCAGCACTTCAATTTCGCCCACAAGCTGCAAAATTCCCCAGGGAAACGGGCTTTGATCGGCATGGCCCGCAAAGTGCCGCGCCAGAGTTTCAGCAGCGGCATTGCGCGCGGTGGCAATGGCCACGGCTTGCTCCGCCATCTGGCGCTCAATCGAGGATAGCCAGACCGCATCAGAGCGATGATCTTGCAATAAAAAATTACGCTCACGCATCAGCTTTTCAAAAGCTGAAAAACGCGCACCGTGGTGGCTGTCAAACGCAGCAACCAAGCGATCAAAAAACCGCCTGCGGTCTGAGGCGGGCCCAGCAAATAGACGATCCATGGCCGGAGTGAGCCATAACATTTTCAGATAATTGGTGAGCACGCCGGAGGAGCGTTGCACCTCGCCATCGACCATGGCGTTGCGGCCTGCATTGCCGCCATCTTCGCTTGATGGATCACCTTCAAAACTTGTGCCCAGATGAAATTCACCTTCAGGCACATCCACCGTTGCAGCCACGGCCCATGAGCCAGAGCCTGAGAGCCTTGCCACCACATTGAAGGCTGAACCACGCAAGCCCCGCCCCGGCACCAATAGCGAAACAGCTTCAAGAATGTTGGTCTTGCCTGCGCCATTGTTGCCGGTCAAAGCCACAAGAGGGCATGTTGGCTCAATGCGCAAAGTGGCATAGTTGCGAAAGTCACTTAACGTCAGGCGGTTGATGCGGTAGGTGATGGTGGTACCTCAACTTTAGTCCCTCCTCTCCATGGGGAGGGAAACCGCGAAGCGGAGGGTGGGGCAGTGCGGCTGTGGTCAAACCCCACCCTGCGACTGCGTCGCCTTCCCTCCCCGTGAAGGGGAGGGACAATATTAAACACGCATCGGCATTAGCACGAAAAGAGATTTTGCATCATCTGGATCACGAATCACGGTGGGTGAGCCTGAATCTGCCAATTCAAAGCGCATGGTTTCAGCCGAAATCTGTTGTGCCACGTCCATCAGGTAACGTGAGTTGAAGCCAATCTCGATGGCATCACGGTCATAACTCACCGGAATTTCTTCTTCGGCTGAGCCTGAATCCGGGTTGTTGACCGTCAGTGTCAATTTGCCTGCCGAAATGTTCAATTTCACGGCGCGGCTTTTTTCAAAGGAAATGGTCGAAACGCGATCAACAGCTTCCGCAAAACTCTTGGTATCGGCATCGAGATATTTATCATTATTGCGCGGAATCACACGCTCATAATCCGGGAAGGTGCCGTCAATAAGTTTGGAGGTCAAAACCAGCTTGCCTACGCTGAAGCGGATTTTCGATGAGGAGACAGAAATTTCCACCTCGCCATCTTCGCCTTCCATCAACTTCACAATTTCCAGCACAGTTTTGCGTGGCACAATGATGCCGGGCATGCCTTGTGCGCCCGGTGGCAAATCAAGTTGTGCCTGGGCCAGTCTATGGCCATCAGTGGCCACGGCACGCAAATGCCCGCCTAAAGACACTTCGTGCAAGTAGATGCCATTCAGATAATAGCGCGTCTCCTCCGTCGAGATTGCAAAGCGTGTGCGATCAATCAGGAACTTCAAATCCTTGGTTGGCAGTGAGAAGCTGTTGCCAAATTCACCACTCGACAAATCGGGGAAATCTTCGGGCGGTAAGGCCTGCAATGCAAAGCGCGAACGGCCAGCATGAATGGCAATACGCCCCGAATCCGGCCCTTGCTCAAGCTCTAATTGCGCACCATCAGGAAGTTTGCGCACGATATCATAGAGCATATGGGCTGGCACGGTGACCGAGCCTTCGCGGCTCACATCTGCAGCCACGCTTTCAACGATTTCAATATCAAGATCAGTGGCGGTTAATTTGACTTGGCCGGCGCGAGCCTGCACCAGCACGTTGGACAGGATCGGAATGGTGTTGCGCCGCTCCACCACGCTTTGCACATGGTTCAAGGCTTTCAGAAAATTTGATTTTTCAATGGTGACGCGCATGATAAAACGATAAGTCCTTCAACCAGTGTGGGATGAAAGACTTAAGCGGTTTACCATGCCAAATTCAAGGCTTTCTATGCTTGTTCCACAAGTCTGATGAGCATGGCCACTTCACGGGCCAGTTTGTCATCGGCCTTCATTTGCTCATCAATTTTGCGCACGGCGTGGAGCACAGTGGAGTGATCCCGTCCACCAAAGCGACGGCCAATTTCAGGCAGGCTGCGTGCTGTCAGCTTCTTGGCCAGATACATGCCAATCTGGCGCGGCACCACCACAGCGCGGGCGCGGCGTGGGCTGAGCAGATCGGTGCGGCCGACATTATAGTGACGGCCTACAACCTTCAGAATGTCGTCAATCTTCACCCGGCCCAAATCGGCCGTTCCGGCAGCATCCCGCAGAACCATGGATGCCAAATCCATGGTAATGGGCGATTTGTTGAATTGCTGATAGGCAATGACGCGGTTCAAGGCCCCTTCCAACTCGCGCCCACCGCCGGTGATGCGGTTGGCAATCAACTCCAAAACATCAGAACCAATGGCTGCTGAAAGATCCCCCTTCACTATCGCGGCATGGCGCACATCCACAATCTTGCGGCGCTGATCCAGATCAGGACTTTCAATATCAATGACCAAACCACCCATCAGGCGCGAGCGCATGCGCTGGTCAATGGTATCCAACTGTGCAGGCGGCACATCTGCTGCCACCACAACTTGGCGTTTGGAATCTACCAATGAATTAAAAGCGTGGCAGAATTCCTGCTGAATGGCTTTGCCTTGCAAGAACTGAAAATCATCAATCAGCAGCACGTCAACAGATTGAAACTGATCTTTAAAGGCCAAAGTATCACGCTGGCGGATGGCGTGGATAAAGCCGTACATAAAGCGTTCTGCTGTCAACATCAGCACTTTGCGGGCGGGTTGGGTTTGGCGCACACGCGCAGCAATGGCATTGAGCAAATGGGTTTTGCCCAGACCTGCCGCGGAATGAATGTAAAGCGGGTTGAAAGTGAGGGCCGAGCCTGTCACTGCATTGGCCACGCGCATGGCGGCAGCATGGGCCAATTGGTTAGACCCGCCGACGATGAAACTGTCAAAGGTCTGGCTTTCATCAAGATTGGCCCCACGTTCAGCTTGCAAGAAATTCTGAATTTGCTGCGCTACAGCGCTGTTGCGCTCGGCTAGTGGGGCTGCCTCACGCGCGGTTTCTGCCAGCGCGGCATTGGCGGCGCGGGAGGCTTCGCCCTGAATGCGCACGCGCACAACCACAGATTCTAATCCGGTAATTTCACTCGCGGCAATTTTTTGCAGTTTGGCCACATAGTGGCTTTCAATCCATGAGCGCAAGAAGCGGGTTGGCACCGACACCGTCAATTGACTGCCATTCAACTCTTCGGCATCCATGCGGGCAAACCAGCTGGTGTACAGATCATCCCCCAATTCGGCGCGAATGCGTTGCGCCACGCGCAACCATTGGGCTTTCAAGGCTGATGCTTCTGCGCTTGCAGCAGGGGTGTTACTCATCTTTTGTGCCGAATTAAAAGTCATGGTGTTTGCCGCTTTCCTTCATCTGCATGCCACAGGCCTTTCGTCTTGCGCGGCCTTGCGCAAAACGGCCCGTGATTCAGATGTAAAAAATTTTGAAGTTCCGACGAGGCAACAGACCCCGCCACACGCTGTTACGAACCTATCTTTTTATCTAACCTGCTTGGTTCATCTCAGAATTCCCCGTTCATCATACGCATTTCTGCTCATTATCTGCCTCATACTGTTGAGCGCGATCCGTTTTGTTGCAATCTTGCGCCCAAGTGCCCCCGTTGATCTTTCCCAGCGCCTGTCTGGATTGCCAACTTGAAAAGACGCTACAAAAATCGGCGCGCGCAAGGCAAATGGAATCCTTTACGTTCCGTACACGGAGCAGTGAATTTCTGCCTTGACACAATTATGTACGTCAAGATTTTTAGCTAAGTTGCTGTATTTAAAACTCTAAATTTGACTGTGGAAAAATGACTCAGGCGATAGCCAAATCACCAAATTTCAGAATTTGGACTAGTTGGATCACTCCAAATTGGCAAGCTTCAAGGTCATTTAGTCCTATTTTTGCTAAGCTGTTGTTTTTATATGACAATGTCTGCTCAAGCCTGTGCCATTCACACAACAAAAAAAAACAGCCGCCAGATTGCTCTGACGGCTGAAAGATCAAACCAGCTGGCTGGTTTTCAGATTTCTTAAATTCGCGCTTAGGCCTTCATGGCGCGAACGCGCAAGGTGAGGCGGGATACTTTGCGCGAGGCTGCATTCTTGTGCATGATGCCCTTCTGGGCACCGCGCATGACTTCAGGTGCAGCGGCAGCCAATGCCGTTTCTGCATCGTCCTTCTTGCCGCCCAATATGGCTTCTTCAACTTTGCGCAACATCGTGCGAACGCGGCTGGTGCGCGCCTGATTTACAGTGGCACGGCGCGATGCAACGCGGGTGGCTTTCTTGGCAGATGAGGTATTGGCCATAATTATTCCTGATTCAAAGACTTGTGAGATGCCGAAGCCCTTTCTCAATTGCCCCGAGGAGGCATCAAGAAGGCACTACACCTTTTGTGATGGCGGGCTTATAAGGGGCAAAAATCAATACGTCAACGGCCAAGAGTCAGCCATTTTGGCGGACTTTCAGCCTCCACAACAGGTATAGGGTATAATGTATAGTGAGACGAGGCCCTGGGGGGCCTTTAATGTTTTGGACGAAAAGCCCGGATTTAAGGTTAAACGACTTACGGTTATGCCTGGAGGGCGGCTCTCTTTGCAAAGCCACAAGCATCGCTGGGAGCATTGGACGATCGTCGCCGGGTTAGCCACCGTCACGGTCAATGATCATGTGCAAATGATGGCCATAGGGCAATCGCTCGATATTCCTTTAGGTGCCAAACACCGCTTGGAAAATCTGGGCGAAACTGACGTTGAAGTCATTGAAGTCCAGTTTGGCGATTATCTGGGTGAAGATGATATCATCCGCTATGATGATATTTATGCCCGCACATAAGCGCATCTTTGCTTTTCAAGCCTTTGATCAGTTGCTAAGGCCATTGCCATGACATTGAGACTTGCTATTGCCGGGGCTGCCGGCCGCATGGGCCGCGAATTGGCCCGCATCGTCAGCGAAACTCCGGGCTGCCAGCTTTCTGGCGGGCTTGAAGCACCATCATCACCCGCCTTGGGCAAGGATTATGGCGAGCTCATCGGCCTCGGCAAAAATGGCGTGATCATTTCCAGTGATGCTGATGCGGTTTTGAACACGTGCGAAGGTATTATTGATTTCACCATTGCGCCAGCCACTTTGGTGCTTTTGAAGCGGACGGCTGCTTTGAAAAAAATCCATGTGATCGGCACCACGGGCATTGATGCTGCGGGTGAGGCAGAGATCAAGGCCGCGGCCGTGCAAACTGTTGTGATGAAGACGGGTAATTATTCGCTGGGTGTGAATATGCTGGCGGCGCTGGTCAAGAAAGCTGCCGCCGCTTTGGGCGAAGAGTTTGACATAGAAATTCTTGAAATGCACCACCGCGCCAAAGTAGATGCGCCATCCGGCACGGCCTATCTTCTGGGCAAAGCCGCAGCCGATGGTCGCGCGATTGATCTTGCGCAAAAATCAGTGCGCTCGCGCGATGGCCACACGGGTGCGCGCAATGCGGGTGATATTGGCTTTGCCACTTTGCGCGGTGGCTCAGTGGTGGGCGATCACACGGTGATTTTTGCAGGCGGTGGCGAGCGCTTGGAACTGCGCCATGTGGCCGAAAACCGCGAGCTCTTTGCCCGCGGTGCGGTGAAAGCTGCCCTGTGGTGCAAAGATCAAAAGCCCGGGCTTTATAATATGTTTGATGTTTTAGGATTGGAATGACATGAGCGGAACACTGGTGTTGGTGCGTCACGGCCAAAGTGACTGGAATTTGAAGAACCTCTTCACGGGCTGGAAAGACCCTGATCTGTCGCCGCAAGGTGTTTCAGAGGCCAAGGCTGCGGGCCAGCGCCTGAAAGCCAAGGGCCTGAAATTTGATATGTGCTTTACCTCAGCCCTCACCCGTGCCCAGCACACTTTGCAATTGATCTTGGGTGAGCTTGGCCAACAGGGCCTGCCCGAAACCCGCAATTTGGCCTTGAATGAGCGTGACTATGGCGAACTCACCGGCCTCAACAAGGATGATGCCCGCGCCAAATGGGGCGAGGAGCAAGTGTTGATCTGGCGTCGCTCTTATGATGTGCCCCCGCCCGGTGGTGAATCGCTTAAAGATACTCTGGCGCGTTCATTGCCCTATTATGTGCATATGATTCAGCCGCATGTGCTGGATGGCAAGACGGTGCTGGTGGCAGCCCATGGCAATTCGCTGCGCTCGCTGATCATGGCGATTGAAGGCCTGACACCAGAACAGATTTTGAAGCGCGAACTCGAAACCGGCGTGCCGATTGTTTACAAGCTGAAGGCCAATTCCCTGCCTGAGAAGGTTGACGTGCTGAGCGCTTAAAGTCGGATTGCGTTTCGAGGCACAATCCCAAAATCTGTCACCCCGACAAAAGTCGGGGTGACAATTTTTAGTTTTGTTTCAACTTCGCAGCAGCATGGGCCAGAGCTTCAATCTCGGCCCATTTTTGTTCGGCCACCAGTTTTTTCGGTGCCATCCATGAGCCGCCCAGCGTGATCACATTGGCCAGCTTCAAATAGCTAGGAGCAAGCTCCGGCGTGATGCCGCCGGTGGGGCAGAATTTGACCAGCGGCAAAACGGTGGAGAGCGAGGCCAAATAGGCCGCACCGCCTGATTGTTCGGCGGGGAAGAATTTTTGAAAGTGATAGCCCTGCTCCAACAGAGCCATGCTTTCAGATGGTGTGCCAGCACCCGGCAGCAGTGGCACGGAAGAGTCACGAGCGGCTGCCAACAACATCGGCGATGAACCCGGCGCGACGGCAAAGGCGCAGCCTAGTTTTTCAGTGAGTTCCATTTGCGCTTGGGTGAGCACGGTGCCGGTGCCGACAATGGCACCTTCAACTTCCGCAATGATGGCCTTGATGGCGTCAGCAGCGGCGGCCGTGCGCAAGGTGATTTCAAGAACCGGAAGACCGCCCTTCACCAAAGCGCGTGCCAGTGGCACAGCATCTTTCACATTCTCAATCACCATCACCGGCACCACGGGGGCCGATTTCAGTGCGGCTTCCATGCCCTTTTGCATATCCTTGCTCATTTAAATCATCCCGAAAATTGATGCGCCCTGATCCGCG
>JAGWUY010000280.1 GCA_028868255.1 Alphaproteobacteria bacterium
GGTTCAGTAATCACAATTCGCACAAAAGGGCCGGCGCAAATGGATCAATTGCGCGCCAAGGTGAATGGACTTGGTTTGGGCTCTGTGGAGCTTCAGCAGTTTGGTGGACCTTCTGATGTGAAGATCAAGCTCGAGTCACAAGGTGGTGGCGATGGTGCTGAACAAGCGGCGCAGAAAAAATTAAAAGATGCACTGGGGCCAGATGTCGAAATCCGCTCTGCGGAAACCACAGGAGCCACTGTTTCAGCCGAAAAAACCACGCAGGCTACATCGGCTGTTTTGTTGGCAATGTTGTTTGTGATGATCTATCTGTGGTTCCAGTTTGAATGGCAATTTGCCGTGGGAGCAGTTCTCTCATTGCTCCATGACGTGACCTTAACCATTGGCCTGTTTTGTTTGCTAGGGCTGGATTTCAATCTGTCTATCATTGCTGCGATTTTGACAATCATTGGCTATTCGCTAAATGACACAGTGGTGGTGTTTGACCGTATTCGTGAATTTCTGCGCAAATATAAATCCATGGGACTGGCTGACCTGATCGACTTTTCTATTGACTCCGTTCTACCGCGCACCATCCTCACTTCTCTGGCCACGATGATGGCGCTGCTAGCACTCTATATTTTTGGCGGTGAAGTGATCCGTGGTTTCACTTTCACAATGATCTGGGGTGTGATTGTCGGCACTTACTCATCCATCTTCATTGCCTCACCCGTATTGATTTTGCTGGGCACAAAACGTGACTTGCCGAGCGCCGACAGCAAGGCGGCGGCTTAGGCGTGAAATTTTTGCCGCAGCGGTTCGGCATAGCCAGTTTTGGCAATGGCGGATTTCGCTTCGGGGAACATTCTCATGTTGGGCATTTGCTGGTGTTGCCCTCGGGCATGCGGGCTTGGGACGGCGTTGATTTTGCGAGTGTTTTGGCCGAGCGCGAGAATATTGACTTCGTGATTTTGGGGACAGGGGCCGCTATGGTGCGGCCCGATAAGGCGGTGCTGGAGGTGTTTGCATCTCATGGTTTACCGCTGGATTTTATGAGCACGAGTTCGGCTGTCCATATCTTCAACCAAGTGTTGGAAGAGGGGCGCCGGGTGGCGGCGGGGTTCATTGCTGTGTTATGACACAGGTATCGCAAACATGTTTCGATCTTGTGCGGGCAGGCGACAAGGATCGCTTTTTGGCTGCATTGTTTGCGCCAGAGGACAAGCGGTCACACCTGCTTGCGCTCTATGCCTTTAACATTGAAATTTCGCGTATTGCCGAAACGGTGAGCGAGCCGCATGTTGGCGAAATTCGTTACCAATGGTGGTTGGATACCGTTGATGCCATTTATCACGGCGAGGTGGCGGCGCACCCAGTGGCGCAAGCCTTGGCGGGGGCGATTGAAGCGGGTGATTTGCCCAAACACGCTTTGCAGAATTTGATCAAGGCCAAAATTTTTGACCTTTATGCAGACCCGATGCCGAGCCTTGTGGATTTGGAGGGCTATTTGGGGGAGACGTCTTCTGCGCTGATCCAAATGGCTTCGCTGGTTTTGGGGCGGGATTTGGCGCTGGAAAGCGCTGAGGTGGCGGGGCTGGCGGGTGTGGCTTATGGCCTTGCCGGGGTGTTGCGTTCGTTGCCTCGACACCGGGCCATGGGCAAATGTTATGTGCCGCTGGATTTGTTGAAGCAGCGCCAGGCCACGGCGGCGGATGTGATTTCTGGTGAAAATGAGGCAGCTGTGGGGATTGTGCTTTCGGAACTTCGGGCCAAAATTGCCGAGCGAATGGAACAGGCCAAACGCTTGACCTGGACGATCAAGCCCGATGTGATGCCAGCCTATTTGCATGTGGCACTAACACAGGCACGGTTGGCCAAACTGGAGCAAAAGCGCGAACAGGTTTTGCGATCCGGCGCTGAAATTTCAGCTTTGCGGACCCACTGGATTCTATGGAAGGCGGCCAAGGCGGAGGCATTTTAGACCGATCTTAATTGCGACATATTTCTATTACAAGAATTTAATCTTGTATTGCTTGAGGAGTTCTCATGGTGGGTTGGCTGCAGAATTTATTGCCGGATTTACGAGACGTATTGGTGCGGTTTTCAATCGCGGTTTTGGCGGCGCTGTTGACGTGCCTGTATCTGGTGAACATTTCAAGTGACATGTTTTCAGGTGGGTCGGTTTATTTGCTGACTGGAAGTGCGGCATTTTTGGCGGCTGGGGCGGGGCATTTGCTGGCGGAAGGTCGCGGCACTTCCCGCGGCGTGAACATTGCTATTGCGCTGGTTTTTGCTGCTGCAGCCGGTGCGCTTGAATATGACTATGATGTTTTTCACACCTCGGCACTGTTTCTGTTTGCTGCCCTTGTGCTCGGCCTGATGGTTGCACCGTTTCTGCGACATGGAGTGGAGCAGGGGGCTGTGTGGTTATTCAGCTTGCGGCTTGGCATGGCGGCGCTTTTGGCTTTGATTGTGGGGTTGGTGTTTGCGGGTGGCATCAGCGCCATTATGGCCGGTTTGGATTTTCTGCTGGGCTTTCACATCGACAATCAAATTTATCAAAAGGTGTGGACGATTGCTGTTACTTTTGTTGGGCCAGTCTATGGGCTTTCGCTGGTGCCGCGCGATCTAGACGCGGTGATCAACATCGAAGCGCACCGCGGTGACTTGCTGGAGCGCGGGGTTTCGGTTCTGGTCAATTATGTGATGGTGCCGTTGGCTGTGATCTATGCGCTGATCCTGCATGCCTATGCGGCAAAGACTGCGTTTCTGGGCAGCCTGCCCAAAGGCGAGATTGGCTTGATTGTTTCATTGTTTGCGGTGGGTGGCACAGCGACGTGGCTGATTGGCTGGCCCTGGCGCGAGAAGGGCACGGCGCTGCTGAAATTGTTTATGCGTGGGTGGTTTTGGTTGTTGCCCATCCCGGTTTTGCTGCTGTTGATGGCAATCTGGCGCAGGCTTTCTGACTATGGTGTGACGCCGGATCGCTATGGCATCGCATTGGTGGCGGTGTGGGCGGTGCTGGTGTTTGGCTATCTGGTGTGGTGGCGCAACCGTGCAGATTTGCGGGCCATTATTGCGTCGGCAGCGGCGCTGTTTTTGTTCGCTAGTTTTGGGCCGCAGGGCGCAAATGGGCTGACGGCTTCGAGCCAGTTTGGGCGGTTGCAAGCGCTGCTGGAGCGCCTGGGGGTGTTGAAGG
>JAGWUY010000281.1 GCA_028868255.1 Alphaproteobacteria bacterium
TCACCATATGCGATAATATCGGCGGTTGCATAAGTTTCAGTTAATGTAGCGGGAAGGAAGCTACCCGTACCCACCATATTAATCGGTGCTTTTGCAGCCCCCATAATTTGGCATTTCTGCGGATCAAACCCCGAAGAGCCTACAATTTGCGCAGCCTTATAGTCAGCCTTATCCAGCGCTTGCCGTGCAAAAATGATTGAAGCAACAGAAACGCCCTTACCAAACAAAATGCGGCGCACTTTATCAACCAGGATGTTATTGGGATCCATCTGGAAGGCGCGGCCCCCCAACACCTGTTCGACGATGGAATATTCGCCCATCACATTCAGCCATTGGCCAACAACTTCGACCGACTTTTCATAGTCCAGCCCTTGGGCAAAACGCCCGCCATGGGTATCCAGCCGGATGCCAAATGTCTTGCCCGCCTTGTCGAGCTTGGCTTCATCGTAAAACCATTTGGCGCAGCGCAGCGCGTCGGTAATTTCCTCGCCCGTGTAATCCACCAGCGCCACAAGTGACTTGGCTTCCGGCAAAGTCTCGTTGAACAACTTCAACGCCGCCAACACATCACCATTGGTATAGCCAACCAGCGCATGAGGCATCGTGCCCATACCCGCCCCTGCCCCAAAAAACGGCGCTGTCAAATCCTGTGAGGAACCAATGAAACCTTTCACACGTGAGTCTGTCTTGCGCGCAGCAACACTCCCCACCATGGCCCCGTAAGCCGCCAGAATATTCATCTCAGCGCCAGAGCCATGGCGCGCATGCATATCCATAAACCCGGCGGAAGGAATGGCCCGGCACATTTCATAAGCGTTGTTGGCCGATACGCAAGGAAAGCCGGTTTTTTGAAGCAGCAGCGTTTCAATCTCTGAAAGCGCTTTCATGGAGCCTGTGATTTCCATCAGCTTATGTTCTGACGGAACCACCTCGCCTTCTGCCACACAGCGTTTCACCTTGGCATCAGGCACAAAATGATTGACCAGGCGGATGGCCGGTTCCAACGCTGCCACCACGCGCCGCCGCATGAACACCGCAAATGTCACCTGCACGTCACCATGGGCCTCTACAATGCGTGAGGTGTTGGTAAAATATTTATCCGTCTGTTCGGAAGTCGGCCCTGCGGCGTTGATCAATGCAATCAAGCGATCCAAAATCGCCGCATGAGAAGGTTCAAGCTGCGGCGATTTCACGGTCATATCTTTACATCTTTCAAAACTGCTTCAGCACCCAGCCGCAGCAAATCAACGTCAATTGCGGCTGCGAGAAACTTAAAGCCTTTGGCAATATAGGCATTTGCGATTGCGGCGTCTCCGGCAAAAGCACCCGCCACAAGATTGTTGCGCTTGCAAGCAGCCGCAACCTTGTCCATCGCTTCCAAAACATCAGAGGCCATGCGGTTCAAACCAGTTCCATTTGACAAGGCAATTGACAAATCTGATGGCCCAACAAAAAGCCCGTCCAGCCCTGGAACCGAGGCAATCTCGTCAAGTGCATGAATGGCCTCGCGCGTTTCAATCATGGCGAAGACCAATGTATATTTATTGGCCTGCGCCAGATACTCAGCAGGGGTCATTTTGGCGGCCTGCACCATGGCATAGCCACCCCAACTGCGCTGGCCCATGGGCGGGTATTTAGCCGACTTCACCAAGGCTTCAGCTTGCGTCCGGCTGTTCACCATCGGCGCAATCACGGCAGACGCACCGGCATCCAACGCCTGGCCGATCAATCCCGGGTCATTCCACAACACACGCACAATGGCGGGCTTGCCAGCGCCATTGATAGCACCAATCATGGCTGCCGCATCTGCAAAACCAATCAGCCCATGCTGCAAATCAAGTGTGACGCCATCAAAGCGCAACCGCGCCAGCTGTCCCGCCATTTGCGCACCAGCCATGGTCATCCATGAAAACAGAAACGGCGTTTCCGTGGCCAGCCTGTCGCGCAAACTTGTCGACATGCTTATTTTGCCTCGATCTGGGCCACAGCTGTAGCCATCAGTTCATCCATCGTCCGGCGAATCTGATGTTCAGACACTTCGGTTTTCTTGGCCGCAAAATCAGCAACCAATTTTCGCACCACATCTTCATCACCAGCCTCTTCCAGATCAGCGGCAACCAATTCCTTGGCATAAGTATCAACGGCAGTACCGACAAAGCCCATCTTTTCCGCCGCCCATTGCCCTAACAGCTTGTTCCGGCGTGCCGTGGCCTTGAAACGCAGTTCCTCGTCACGGGCAAACTTGTTTTCAAACCCAGCTTCGCGCTTATCAAATGTCGACATGACCCAACTCCATTCATGAATCTCAGTTAATTCAATTAGCTATGCGCCACTCGCAAATCAACAGTCTGCACCTTATATTATTCGTTGTGCATCGCAGCATAAACCTTTAGAAGCCCCGGCCATTATCCACCGCCCAATCAAGGCCCTGTATTTGGCAGGGCGTGGCGTGTAAGCAGAAGTGAGTACCCCAATTGTCCACAAGGATTCTTTCCATGAACGGCAGACGGACGAAGATTTACGAAGGCAAGGCCAAGACCCTCTATGAGGGACCTGAGCCAGGCACTGTGATCGTCCATTTTAAAGATGAGGCCACCGCCGGCAACGGCGAGAAAAAGGCCGTGATCGAAGGCAAAGGCGTTCTCAACCAACGCATTTCAGAATATTTGTTCACCAAACTCAATGAACTAGGCCTTCCCACCCATTTCATCCGCAGCCTCAACATGCGCGAGCAACTGGTGCGCGAAGTTGAAATTGTGCCGCTTGAAGTGATCGTGCGAAACGTGGCCGCAGGTTCATTGGCCAAGCGTCTGGGCCTTGAAGAAGGCACGGTGCTGCCCCGCTCCATCATTGAATTTTGCTACAAGAATGATGCCTTGGGCGACCCCATGGTGAGCGAAGAACACATCACAGCCTTTGGCTGGGCCACACCAATGGAACTGGACGACATCATGCACATGTCGATCCGAATCAATGATTTTTTGACAGGCCTGTTTCTTGGCATCGGCATCAAGTTGATCGACTTCAAGATTGAATTTGGCCGTCTGTTTGAGAATGATATGATGCGCATTGTTCTGGCAGATGAAATTAGCCCCGATTCCTGCCGCCTGTGGGATATCAAAACCAAGCAAAAACTAGATAAGGATGTGTTCCGGCGTGATCTGGGCAATCTGGTGG
>JAGWUY010000282.1 GCA_028868255.1 Alphaproteobacteria bacterium
AACGTGTGGATGGGGCCTTGTAGGCCAGTGAGAGCCTCAGGCACGTCATGCACTTGGCCGTCTGTGATCAGAAAAGCGCCCGCAAAACGCTCCTTCGGGATGTCTGCTTCCAGCTTGTTTAGCGCCGCAAAAAGCCGTGTGCCATCACCTTCGCCATCCTGATTGGCTGAGACTGTGACCACGCGCAGTTCAACATTGCCAAGTGCTGCGAGTTTGGATTTCAGGTCAGCCAAGGCGGCCTTGGTTTGGGCGGTGCGCTGGCCGTACGATTGGCTGGGGCTTTCATCCACCACTACAGCTGCAATGTCTGGCAGCGCCTCACGTTCATCCTGACGGATCACGGGGTTTGTAAGACTGGCCAAAAGCAATGCAGCAGTCACCAGTCGCAAAGATGTACCGCGGCGCTTGTTCCAGAATAGATAGGCGAGCGCTACAGCACAGACCAGCGCAAAGCCTGTGATCAAGGGCCACGATAAAAGCGGGGCGAAATCAATTCGAAAATTCATGTCACTGGCCCAACCTTTGCAACAAGGCGGGCACATGCACTTGATCAGTTTTGTAGTTGCCGGTTAGAGCATACATCACCACGTTGACTCCCACGCGGAAGGCGAACTCGCGCTGGCGCTCAGAGCCAGGAACAAGTGCTGCAACGGGCTGGCCATTGTCATCTAAGGCCCAAGCGGCTGCATAGTCATTTGAGCCTATGATAATGCCTGAAACGCCGTCAGACTTTGCTGGAGCGTCACCTGCTTGGGATTCCACCCACAGGCTGCCGCCCTCATAGCGGCCTGGCCACTCATTGAGTAAATAGAAGGATTTGGTGAGGGCGTGCTCGGGTGGAACAGGTTCCAGAGGTGGAATGTCCAGCTTGGACAAAATACGCTTCAAGGCAGCGCTGCTGCCTGTGCTGCTGCCGAAATCTAAACCAGCATCGCGTGTATCAAAAAAAATCGTGCCTCCATTTTTCATATAGAGGTCAAGCTTGGTCAGTGCCTTTTCGCTAGGCTCTTTGGCTTGTTCTGTTATCGGCCAATAAAGCACAGGATAGAACACCAACTCATCGGTTTCCGGGTCAACACCCATGGGTGCGCCTAAGGCAGCGGACGTACGATCCGCCATGATCAGGCCTAAGCCCTTCAGGCCTTGCTCGCTCATCTGGTCAATATTGCTGTCACCGGTTTTGACATAGGCCAAATGTGTTTGTAACGCTGCTTGCATGTTTGTCTGGTCATCGGCGCGCACCTCGTGCGGGTGCAGTTGCCACACCAATCCCACCACCAACAAAGGCACAAGTGCGGCGCGACTGCGCAATCGAAGGCCTCCGCCGATCAAGATGGCAGCCAGTGTATCTAGCAGGAAAACAATAGCGGCTATGGCAAAAAGCATCTCGGCCAAATTTGTAGTCTTTGGCTTCGAGAGTGTTTGCACAGCAAGGCCTTCTGGTAAAGCGGTAATGGGGGTAAGATCTGCTGTTTGAATATCGAGATTAATGGCGCGCTGTTGATCACCGAGACTGTAGAGCCCCACGGGTGTTGCTGCACTCGCCTTTGCGGAATCAAAATCTTTGACAGGTATGGCTTGGTAGCTGGCAGATGGTGTCATCAATTCGCCTGCCCCAGTCATCAACAATCTGAGGCCATAGTTTTGCGCTTGATCGCTTTTTGTGATCGCGGCTGCGTTGCTGCCAGCGGCAGGTGCCAAGGTGACTATACGTTGAAGAAAGGCGACGAAAGTTCCTGATAATGGCAGATTTGACCAATCGGCATTGGCCGTGACATGAAACAGAACAATAAGGCCCTTGCCCTTTTTGGCAGCAGTTACCAGTGGTGTGCCATCGCTCAGGCTTACCCATGTTTTGTCAGGTAGTTCGGTATCAGGCTCGGCCAGCACTTGGCGGCTGATGGTGACGCGCGGGTCGATCTTGATTCCTGCAAAGGGACTTTTGGCAGAAATGTTTTGCATGGATTGCGGTGTTTCCCAGCTGAGCGATGAGCCCAAATTGCGGTCGCCTTCGCGCAGTTTGACGGGTAAAAGATCGTCTGCCGATGCAGCCAGATGTGGCCCTGCAAACCGCAACAGAACACCCCCTTTTTCAACCCAAGCCGCCACATCATCGTGGGCCTGCTGTTTCATCGTTCCGATATCTGCCAGCACCAAAAGTGAAAGCCCAGCATCCAGCGCTGATTTTAGGTCATCGCTGGTGGCGGGTTCACTGATTTCACCATAGGGTTCGAGTGCGCGGGTTACATAATGCAACGGCGAAAGCAGGGGTTGGGATGCCTCAAGTGCTGCACCCGTTTGAATGGCAATGGTTTTGCGGCGCCAGCGATCATCGAGCAATTGTTTTGCGCCCGCATGATCCTGGCCCAAGATGCCGAGAGTTTGAATTTCGTTTCGTAATTCCACGGGCATGGAAATTTTAGCCGAGACAGATTGCTTGCCTGCAAAATCAATCTGGGCTTCGCCCAGAATGCGGCCATTGCCGGCTTTGGCTTGCAAGATGGCTTTTGTGTTTGTCGCTGCACCTTGAAATGCTGTGACGCGAATATCGCCACCATCAATGGTCGGTGGGGCGAGTGCCAAGGTCTCTGCATTGGGCACGTCAAGAACACTTAGTGTGCCTTTGCCATAGAGCTGGCTAAGGCCCGTTGTGAATTCGCTGGAAGCTGCATTGAGACCATTGGTGAGCCAAATCACCTGATCTGCTTTTGGCTTTTCGGTTTGCAATTGCTTCAGAAGGCTTGCACGATCTGTCTTAAGGGCTTGAGGTTGCAAGGCGCGGGCAATGTTTAAGGCATCACTGGCGGCCATGCTGGCCAGATTTTTAACGCGCTGTGATGGTGTTGTCGTAGCCAGCGTGACGACGCGGCCATTGCTGCCTGCTTCTTGCAAGATGTTTTGAAGGGCTTCCTCTCGCGCGGGCCAAGTTTTGGCGGCGGCCCAATCATCGTCTACGATCAACAACAACGGACCAGACTTCGCAGCATTGCTGGTGCCCTCCCGCAGCAGCGGATGGGCGACCGCAAAAATCAGAATTGCGGCCAAGCACAAGCGCAGGAGCAAAAGCCACCATGGGGTTTTGTCTGGTGTTTCTTCCTGTTGTAAGAGTTTTTTTAGAATGCGCAAAGGTGGGAAGGGAATGGATTGCGGGCGTGGAGGTG
>JAGWUY010000283.1 GCA_028868255.1 Alphaproteobacteria bacterium
GGGCGATCGATCAACGCCGCCGGTTGAAAGACTTGCACGCCCGTCTGCCGCGCAGTTTGAGCCAAATCACCCAGCGCAAGGCTGATCGGCTGACAGCCGAGATCAAGCTGCTGTCATCTTTAAGCTATCACGCAGTGTTGGAGCGTGGTTTTGCCGTGGTGCGCAATCAGGTTGGCAAACCTATTCAAGGCGTTACAAACCTGAGCCCGCCATCCCAGTTGGAAATTGAAATGCGTGATGGCCGTATTGCTGTGACTATGCAGCCGAAAAAACAACAAGGCTCGCTCTTTTAAAAGCCACATAGTTTGGCTAAACATAAACGATGAACTTCATTGACCCCTCATTGCCACCCCAGCGTGAAGCCAAGCTGAAATATCTCGATGGCGACTTCCAAATTATCCGTGAGGGTGAATTTGTGCGCTGCGCGGTTTCGGGCGCGCCGATCAGGTTAGATGATTTGCGCTACTGGAGCGTGGATAAGCAGATTGCCTATCGCTCAGCTGCTGAATCATATGCAGACCGGTTTAAATAGACTTACAAAACCCAGTGCTTAAAATTATAAATTACGGGTTCGATCCGCGCATGAAACAGTGGCATGAACTGATCTTCTGAAAGTACGATCATATTGGCCAAAAGCAACATTTCTTGAAGGAAATAATTGCGGCGATAGCGCACACCCTGTTTGCGACGCATGCGCAAATAGAAAATTACGGCAACCGAAATCGTGTTAACAACAACCAACTGTTGCAAAATTGACGGTGATCCGGAGTTCAGCAGCGCTGAAACTTCAGTCCATTGAATTTGTTCAATCCAGTCGAACATGCAATCCTCACACGCTTAACCGCCCCCTTTGAGCAGCGCTTTCTACCCCGAAAAGGTTAACAGTTTGCCGCAGCTGTTTTCGATCGCTGGATTAATACGCTATAACCCCGTATATATGTGGATTGATCAGTATTGGAGTTAATGTGATGAACGCGAATTGGGCACCTGACACCTGGCGGAAATTCCCCGTGATGCAGATGCCAAGCTATACCGACTTGGAAAAACTCAAAGTGGTTGAAGGCCGCCTCGCGGGCTTCCCACCTTTGGTTTTTGCAGGTGAAGCCCGCAAATTGAAGCGCAAGCTGGCCAATGTGGCCGCGGGCAAGGGCTTCCTACTGCAGGGCGGCGATTGCGCCGAAAGCTTTGCTGAACATTCGGCTGATAATATTCGTGATTTCTTCCGCGTCTTTTTGCAAATGTCGGTGGTGCTGACATTCGCAGGCGGCCAACCTATCGTGAAAGTGGGCCGCATTGCCGGCCAGTTCGCCAAGCCGCGGTCTTCACCGACTGAAACTATTGGCGGCGTGGAATACCCGATTTACCGGGGCGACATCGTGAATGACGCCGAAGCGACCATCGAAGGCCGCGTGCCAGACCCAGAGCGCCAAATCATGGCGTACCGTCAATCTGCTGCCACATTGAATTTGCTGCGCGCCTTTGCCCAAGGTGGTTATGCCAATCTGGAGCATGTGCATAAGTGGACCTTAGGCACATTGAAGGACTCACCAGCCTCTGAACAATATCAGGAACTGGCAGACCGGATCACCGAGTCCTTGGGCTTCATGCGCGCTTGCGGGATCACTGCTGAAACAGCGCCACAACTGCGCCAGACTGATTTCTTCACCAGCCATGAGGCTTTGCTTCTCGGCTATGAAGAGGCATTGACGCGAGTAGATTCCACCAGCGGTGATTACTATGCCACGTCAGGCCATATGCTGTGGATTGGTGATCGTACACGCCAGCCTGATCATGCGCATGTTGAATTCTGCCGTGGCGTCAAAAACCCCATTGGCCTCAAATGCGGCCCATCTCTGAAGCCTGATGAGTTGATCAAGCTGATCGATCTTCTGAACCCGGATAATGAGCCTGGTCGCCTGACGCTGATCGCACGCTTCGGCGCCGACAAGGTTGAAAAGCACCTGCCAGATCTGATCCGTGCTGTGAAGCGCGAGGGCAGGGTGGTGGTCTGGTCATGTGACCCGATGCATGGCAACACCATCAAGGCCACCTCGGGTTACAAAACACGCCCCTTCGATGCCATCATGCAGGAAGTGCGCCGCTTCATGGCCGTGCATCAGGCCGAAGGAACCCATGCCGGCGGTGTGCACGTGGAAATGACGGGCAAGGACGTAACCGAATGCACAGGCGGCTTGCGCGCCTTGCGAGATGAAGATCTGAATGATCGTTATCACACCTTCTGCGACCCGCGCCTGAACGCCGCTCAGGCTTTGGAACTGTCATTTCTCGTGGCTGAAGAACTGAAAAAAGAAGCCGCGTCGCGCCCAAGATCTTGGGAAGATGAAGAGGCCGCCGAGGCTGCGGAATAAGCCCCGCGCAAAATAGCCAATTGCAGGTTATCGCTTCGCCCCTATTCTTGAAATAATCAAGGATAGGGGTCTTTCAACGCATTGCGCCAGCGCCTGCAAGCTGAACCCGAGGCATCGTCTGAAACCCTCACCCTAGTCTATGGTAGCCCCGTTGAATTCTTCACTGCGTTTTTTCTTGCCGCTGACAATAAACTCAAGGCGGCCACCCCGCGCCACAGGGTTGTAGGAAATTATTGCCAATTCCGTCTCTGCGCTTAGGCTTGATCCAAAAAGTTCTATCCCTATATATGTAATGAAACACATTACAAAAGGCTACCGACATGATTGACCTGCACTATTGGCCCACGCCAAACGGCCACAAGATTACAATTTTCCTGGAAGAGGCAGGCCTGCCATACACCATTCACAAGGTGGATATTGGCAAGGGCGATCAGTTCAAACCCGAGTTTCTAACCATCGCCCCCAACAACCGCATGCCCGCCATCGTGGATCATGCGCCCAAGGATGGCGGCAAACCCATCAGCATTTTTGAATCCGGTGCCATTCTGCTTTATCTGGCCGAAAAGACCGGAAAATTCATTGCGCCTGATATTCGCGGTCGCGTGGAAACCCTGCAATGGTTGTTCTGGCAAATGGGTGGCCTTGGCCCCATGGCTGGGCAAAATGGCCACTTCAATGTCTACGCCCCCGAAAAAGTCCCGTATGCCATTGAGCGCTACACCAAAGAGACCGCGCGACTTTACGGCGTGCTGAACAAGCGCTTGGCCGATCGTGAGTTTATGGCGGGCGA
>JAGWUY010000038.1 GCA_028868255.1 Alphaproteobacteria bacterium
GTGGCGGATTTGCAGGCGGCAAACAATGCTATGGAACGAGCGGCGACGGAGATTGGTCAAGATTTGCGCCAGCGCATTGCGGCTTTTTTTGCCGTACGTCCGCTCTGAGTTCGGACGAGTTCTTTGACTGTTTTGCGCGAAGACGGGTTTGAGGGCTTTCTCAAGCGCCAAGTTGCACAGATGAATGGCATTTTGGTGCATGGTTCTGACAGCGCGGCAATAGCAAATATTGGCCGAATGGTGGCGCGAATTGTATGTGATGCAACGGCTGAGCCCGAGCGCTACGATGTGGCCATTCTGAAGGATGGCGCAGGGCGCATTGAGGATCATTTTTTTTCTCTATCGCTTTTGGGTGATCGTTTGATGCTTTGGTTTGACGATGTTTCAGACCAACATCTCAAACCACTGGATGGCTTGATCAATGCCAAGGGTCCAGCGAATTTTTTATTTTTGGCAGCTGACTCGTTGCCAAAGTCGTCGAAACTTCGTCAAGCCTGTGAAGAATCGAATCGGTTTGCGGCCTTGGCACTTTATGAAGAGACAACTGGGTCTGCGAAGGCACGGCTCAGGGCCCTATTGGCCAAAGAGAAAAACAGGTGGGGCGATGGTGCCGAAGAAGTGTTTTTTGATGTGGTAGGGTCCGAGCGGAGCATTGTTACTCAAGAGTTTGAAAAGCTGATTTTATATTGTCATGGACAAGCTTCTGTCGAAACCAACGATGTTGTGGCCATTTGCGGTGACACCGCAGATGGCGGCAACGATCAGTTGATCGATGCGGTACTGATAGGAGATCTATCAACGGTTGATCGCACATTGCAGATTTTAGATGGAGACATCAGGGTGGCATTGATTGCTGTAGCGTCTCATCTCTCCCGCCTGCAAGATCTGCGCAGCATGATGGACAGCGGCAATAGTGCTGACCAAGCGGTAAAGGCGGCACGCCCTCCGATTTTTTTCAAACGTCAGCCGATGATCACTTCGCAATTGAAGCGCTTTGATGGCCAGGCTTTGATGGCCATGCAGGCAACTGTCGCATCCGCCATATTTGAGAGTCGCAAGAGTTCTGATTTGGCGAATGCCATCACAGGCCGCACGCTCTTGGCATTGGCACGTTTAGCCCGGTCGAAATCAGCCTGAGTGAACCCCCAGTTTTCTGATCACATCATCGAGTTGTTCAAGAGATTTGTAAGAGATTTGAACCATCCCACCGCCCGAAGCTTTATGTTTGATGGCAGTTGAGAGGCCCAATGCCTCTGTAAGGCTTTTTTCCAGTGCCCTTGTATCCGCATCTTTTTCGGCAGTGGGTTTGGATGATGTATTTGTATTGCCACCTTGTCTTGCCAGCTCTTCCGCTTCACGCACTGTGAGACCCAGTTTGATTATTTGATCCGCCAATTCGGTGGGGTATTCAGTAGCCACCAGTGAGCGGGCATGGCCGGCTGTTAGCTTACCATTTTCGATTTGGTGTTGAATGGCCTCAGGTAGACTAAGCAGGCGCATCGTGTTTGCGATGTGGCTGCGGCTCTTGCCGATTGAGTCAGCAAGTTGCTGTTGCGTATAAGCATACTGTTCCAAAAGTTGTTTATAGGCACGCGCTTCTTCGAGAGCGTTCAAATCGCTGCGTTGGATATTTTCTATAAGTGCGATTTCGAGTGTTTCGCGGTCATCCAATTCGCGAATCAAAACTGGCAGCTCGTGGATGCCGGCGCGTTGGCTGGCGCGCCAACGCCTTTCGCCCGCTACGATTTCATAAGTCCCATCTGAGCGCGGTCTGACGACAAGGGGCTGCAACAAGCCTTTATCCTTGAGAGATTTGGCAAGACTGTCCAAGTCCTCTTCCGCAAAATGTTTGCGCGGGTTATGAGGGTTGGGGCGGAGCAGTTCTACGGGTACGTGGCGCAAGCTGCGAATATCCTGAACAATTGCGTCTTCGGATGTATCATCTCCAATCAGCGCAGCAAGCCCGCGCCCCAGTCTCCGTTTTTGAACCTGATTCATGAATAATATCCTGTATTGTCAATTCGATTCTATTTGTTACGTGACCGAATCGATTACGCCGCTCGTAATTCCCGTTCTCTTTTAATTACTTCCGACGCAAGCTTAATGTAGGCCTGAGAACCAACGCAAGTATGGTCATAAAGCAAAACGGGCTTACCATAAGACGGTGCTTCTGAAACCCGTACATTGCGCGGAATGACGGTTTGGTAGACTTTGTCCCCAAGAACTTCACGCACATCGGCCGCCACCTGATCTGACAGGCTGTTGCGCTTATCGAACATTGTCAGGACAACCCCTTGAATAATCAGTTTGGGGTTCAGGCTTGTACGTACGCGTTCCACGGTTTTGAGCAATTGACTCAATCCCTCCAGCGCAAAGAACTCGCATTGCAGCGGCACAAGAATGGCGTCTGCTGCTGAAAGCGAATTGATTGTGAGAAGATTAAGTGATGGTGGACAATCCACGAGAATATAAGAATACTGCCTTTCTGGTAGTTGACGCATAACGTCAATGGCATCAGCCAGCCTATGTGTTTTGCGCTCCAGGTCTGAAAGTTCCAGTTCGGCACCCAACAGGTCGATTGTTGCGGGTGCGCAATGAAGTCGTGGTATGGCCGATTCGACAATGACACTGCTGAGGTTGGTTTCACCGATCAAGACATGGTAAGATGATTTTTGATGTGTGCGCCGCGCTATACCGAGACCTGTGCTGGCATTGCCTTGGGGATCAAGATCGATGACCAGCACTTTTTCTCCGACGGCAGCCAGTGCTGTACCAAGATTAATAGCTGTAGTTGTTTTGCCTACACCACCTTTTTGATTGGCGATCGCTAGAACACGGGGTTTTAGAACGGCTGCTTCAAACATGTGCGATCTCCTTGATCTCCAAGATCACAGATTGCGAATCAGTTGCACTTGGATGGGCAACATACGATAGTTTGAAGGTTCTAGCAGCTTCTGCTATTTCTGCTTGGTATTCTTGGCCCTTGTGGAAAAGTGCTTTCGCTCCACCCCGAATGAAAGGTTCGGCCAATTTGAGCAACAAGGGCAAAGGGGCAAAGGCCCGCGCTGTAACTATTTGAAATTCTGGGAGCGAGTGTGGCATTCGGAAAGGTTCAAGCCTTAAGCGATTGACCATGCCGGAGCAGTTCATGTGACGCAGGGCTTCTTGGAGGAAGGCCGTCTTTTTGGCGTTTGCTTCGTAAAAATGCACGTCGGCAGGTTGGCAAGCTGCAATAACCAGACCCGGGAATCCGCCACCAGAACCCAGATCTGCGATGGCGCGCGTCGATGAAGGGATAAGAGGTAAGATTTGCGCACTGTCAACAATATGACGGTTCCAAAAATCAGGAAGTGTTGAATTGGAAACCAAATTGATATGGCTTTGCCACTTCTCTGCGAGAGCTTCTAGGCGCTCCAATTTTTCAAATGATTCACGTGAAACACCAAACGGCGCAACCCTATCAAATTTTGCTTGTAGCATAACTCAGGCAGCCGATTTGGTTTTAGGACGTTTAATATGCCCAAGAAGACAGGCGAGGGCGGCAGGGGTCATACCATCAATACGTTCGGCCTGACTGATTGTTTCGGGGCGGATTCGGGTCAATTTTTGACGCAGTTCCATCGACAAGCTGGCAAGAGAAAAATAGTCAATTTCCGACGGTATGGCCAACGCTTCTTCGCGACGCAGATTTTCAATTTCGTGCATTTGCCGGTCCATATAGCCGGCATACAACGCGTCAGCTTCCAGCGCTTCTTTAGCAAATGAGGGAAGAACCGCAACTGCGGGCCAAATTGCCTCAACGGCATCAAACCCTACCTCAGGCATGGCGATCAGGTCGAGCGCAGTACGGCTCTTACCATCCTGATTGACGCGAAGACCTAATTTTGCAGCTGCCGATGACGTGATACACAAGCTCGCGGCCAATTGACGGGCGTAGGATAGGGTTTCCATTTTTGCCTGATATGCGCACATGCGAAGGCTGCCCACGACACCCAGTTCTGCGCCTTTTTCAGTCAGGCGCTGATCTGCATTGTCCGCACGGAGCGTTAGCCTGTATTCTGCGCGTGAAGTAAACATGCGGTAGGGCTCTGACACGCCTTTCATAACCAAATCATCCACCATTACGCCCAGATAGCCATCAGCCCGGGTAAATTGAGCCGGGGTCTGGTGACCGGCGCTGCGGGCGGAGTTCAAACCAGCAATCAACCCTTGGGCTGCGGCTTCCTCATACCCCGTTGTACCATTGATCTGGCCAGCGAGGTAAAGTCCCGGAAGTTTTTTCAGCTCCAGAGAATGCTTAAGCTCTCGCGGATCAACATAATCATACTCGATGGCGTAGCCAGGGCGAATGATGCGGACATTTTCAAGGCCTGGCATGGAATGAATGAAGGCGCTTTGAACATCTTCTGGCAGCGAGGTGGAAATACCATTGGGATAAACTGTGTCATCATCCAGCCCCTCAGGTTCCAAGAAAACCTGATGTGAAGATTTGTCTTTGAATCGATAAATCTTGTCTTCGATAGAGGGGCAATAGCGTGGTCCCATCCCGGTGATTTGCCCAGAATAGAGCGGTGAGCGAGAAATATTATCAGCAATGATCTGATGCGTTGCCGCCGTAGTCAGTGTGGCGAAGCAAGAAATTTGTGGGGTGGTGATTTTGGTGGTCAGGAATGAGAATGGCACAGGGGGATCATCGCCACGCTGCTCTTCTAGAATGGCCCAATTTATCGTTTTCCCGTCCAGCCTTGCGGGTGTGCCGGTTTTTAATCGACCGAGCACCAATCCTGCTGCTGTCAGCTGTTCGGACAATCCGCGCGCGGGAGCTTCGCCCACACGACCAGCCGGGATCTTTTTCTCGCCAATATGAATGAGACCGTTGAGAAAGGTGCCGGTGGTCAAGACGACGGCAGCAGCGTTGAAATGTCTTCCATCCTCCGTTGTCACGCCTGATACGCGACCTTCAGTGATGATCAAACCAAAGGCGGCACCTTCAATGATGTCAAGTTGGGATTGATTACGAAGTGCGGCCTGCATCGCCTTGCGATAAAGTTTGCGATCCGCTTGCGCACGCGGCCCACGCACGGCCGGTCCTTTTGATCTGTTGAGCAACCGAAACTGAATGCCGGCTTCATCCGCGACACGCCCCATCAAGCCATCGAGAGCATCAACCTCGCGCACCAAATGACCCTTGCCCAATCCGCCAATCGCAGGATTGCAAGACATCTCGCCAATGGTTGACTCTTTGTGTGTGAGCAGCATGGTTTTGGCACCATAGCGTGCTGACGCAGCTGCGGCTTCACAACCGGCATGCCCGCCACCAACTACAATGACATCAAACTTAAGCGCCATGGAAACTGCTCCTTACTTTCATTTTGTCTATTAGTCCGTCCACGGAGCAAGGTCAAAGGTGGATCGGTTTCACGTGAAACATCACTTGCCAATGCAGAACTCAGAAAAAATCTTTCCCAACAAGTCTTCGACATCTAAGCGGCCAGTAATAGAGCTCATCAGGCGCACAGCAGAACGAAGTTCTTCCGCAACCACTTCAAGGCCAAGATCTCCGGTAGCAAGAATATTGTTAAGCTTCCGAATCGTTTGTGAGACAGCAAAAACATGTCGGTCACGCACAACCACAGCACTATCACCTAACTTCGATCTTTTTTGAACCACGTCAAGCAGCACCGCGTGCAGTGCACTTAGTCCTTCGCCCGACTTGAGTGAAACAGCACAGCTGTTTTCATTACGGAGATGAATCGATCCCAAATCAATTTTGTTTAAGACATGAATATCAGGCGTTCTCGCTGGCCCTACTTTAGCATCAACGTCAGGTGATGTAACCCAAATCAAAATATCAGCGTCACCAATGCGAGACTCCGCTTTTGCAATGCCCAACTTTTCAATGTCATCGCTGCTGTCTGTTCGAAGGCCAGCTGTATCTGCCAACACCAACCTCGCCCCCCCAATGCGCACAACCGCTTCAACAACATCGCGCGTTGTTCCAGCAACATCTGCAACGATTGCAACGTCACGCCCCGCCAACCAATTCAACAGTGAAGATTTACCAACGTTGGGGGGCCCAGCAATCACCACCCGCAAGCCATCTCGAACCACAGCTGCCTGTTCAGACTGCTGCAACGCTGCGGTTAGCTCCGCCCTCAGCGCCACAACAACTGGCAAGACGCGGCTATGAGCGTCAGCAACAACATCAGGCTCTTCAATGAAATCAATAGAAGCTTCTGCCATTGCAAGGGCTTCGAGCAACTTCAGACGCCAACTTTCGTAAACTGTGCTTGCTTCACCAAGAAACTGGCGCATCGCCAATAGTCTTTGCGCTTCACTCTCAGCGGCCAATAAATCAGCTAAGCCTTCAACCTCAACCAAATCCAGAACATTGTTTGCAAATGCCCGGCGCGTGAATGCTCCAGCCTCGGCCGGCACCAAATGTTCCATCAATCGAAATTCGGAAAAAACTTTTTCAATAACTGCTGGACTACCGTGAACATGCAATTCAACAACGTCTTCACCCGTTGCTGAATGCGGGCCAGGAAACCAAAACACCAAAGCCTGATCGATCA
The DNA here is from genome assembly GCA_028868255.1 of Alphaproteobacteria bacterium. GTDB lineage: Bacteria > Pseudomonadota > Alphaproteobacteria > Rhizobiales > Aestuariivirgaceae > Aestuariivirga. Next base: position 6,576 of record JAGWUY010000038.1, read on the forward strand.
CACGGCCGTCACTTGCGGATAAAAGATTGCGCAAGCCAGCCACACGCGGTTTTGGCACGGCGCAACCCAGACGAACAACAACATCACACGCAGCCGGGCCAGACACCCGAATAACGGCAATACCAGCCCTACCTGATCCACTAGACAAAGCGTAAATTGTTGAACGGCGATTCATTTCGGATTCGAATCGATACTATTTCGACTCGGGAACGTGGCCATCACGCATTCATCGAATCGAAGAAGTCACTGTTCCCTTTGGTCTGGCGCAACTTATCAATCAAAAACTCAATTGCGTCGACAGTCCCCATGGGGTTCAAAATCCGTCGCAGCACATATGTCTTCTTCAAAACGTCCGCCTTAACCAGCAATTCTTCTTTGCGTGTGCCTGAGCGCAAAATATCAATTGACGGGAACACACGCTTATCAGCGACCTTGCGATCAAGGATGATTTCCGAATTGCCTGTACCTTTGAATTCCTCAAAGATCACTTCATCCATACGACTGCCCGTATCAATGAGCGCCGTAGCAATGATCGTCAATGAGCCACCTTGTTCAATATTGCGTGCCGCACCAAAGAACCGCTTCGGACGCTGCAAAGCGTTCGCGTCAACACCACCAGTGAGCACCTTGCCTGAAGACGGAACGACAGTGTTATAGGCACGGCCCAAACGCGTAATCGAGTCAAGCAAGATGACCACATCGCGACCGTGCTCAACCAAGCGCTTGGCCTTATCAATAACCATTTCCGCCACCTGCACATGGCGTGTCGCTGGCTCATCAAAAGTAGAACTAATGACTTCTCCTTTGACCGATCTCTGCATATCCGTCACTTCTTCCGGACGCTCATCAATCAACAACACGATCAAATAACATTCTGGATGGTTGGTGGTGATTGAATGAGCGATATTCTGCAACAAAACAGTTTTACCAGTGCGTGGAGGAGCAACAATCAAACCACGCTGACCCTTGCCAATCGGAGCCACAATATCAATCACCCGCGCCGAGAAATCCTTACGCGTCGGATCATTGATCTCCATCTCGAGACGCTGATCAGGGTAGAGCGGCGTCAAGTTGTCAAAGTTGATTTTGTGCTTGGCTTTTTCCGGGTCTTCAAAATTGACAGTATTTGCCTTGACCAGTGCAAAATATCGCTCCCCGTCTTTAGGCCCACGAATTTGCCCTTCCACTGTATCGCCCGTGCGCAGAGCAAACTTTCGAATTTGACTGGGGCTTACATAGATATCATTCGGCCCCGCAAGATAATTGGCGTCCGCCGAGCGCAAGAAACCAAATCCGTCTTGTAAAACTTCAATAACACCTTCACCAATAATTTCCACATTGCGTGCAGCAAGGTTTTTCAAAATCGCAAACATCAGCTCCTGTTTGCGCAACGCCGAGGCCGTTTCAACCTCCAACGCTTCAGCGAGACTCAACAATTCAGCCGCATTTTTACGTTTGAGTTCGGAGAGTTTCATCTCCTTGAGATCAACAAGATCAGTCATATGTCCGTGCTTTGAAATGAGGTGGGCAATTGCGCACCATGTGAGCGGGAGCAGAGCCTAAACCCCACCTGCCACATCGCCATAACAGAATTAAACTTCGATGCAAAGAACTTTCAAATGGAAGGCTTCACGACCACCCAAATAACAATCCAAACCAACAACACAGTTGGAACTTCATTAACTACCCGAAAAAACCGCTCGGAACGCAAACGTCGCCCATGGCGAAACTCAAAAGCGTATCGTTCCAAACTACTATGATAAATGACCAAGCCCAACACACCGAGCAATTTCGCAGACAACCACCCGTCACCCCATGAAAAACCAGAAACGCCGACCAAAACAACACCAGCTAAAAGCGTAACAACGCCAGCTGGCCGCATGATTACTTTTACCAGTCTATCTTCCATGTGGATAAACAGTCGGTCACTGTCGGAGCCCAACTCTTGCCTCGTGTGATAAACAAAAAGCCGGGGGAGATAAAACAAGCCGGCCATCCAAGCAAAAACAGCGACAATATGCAAAGCTTTCACCCAGAGCGCTAACAAAGAACCGCCTCGTCAAATTTCCGCACTTCCCTTACCAAACGCTCCACCATCGATGGGTCAGTTTGCGGCACCACTCCATGACCCAAATTAAAGATATGCCGCGCCCTGGGAACCCCCACCAAAACGTCACGCACAGCGCTTTCCAAGCCGTCCGCAGACCTCAAAAGAACCCCTGGCGCCAAATTTCCCTGCACAGCCAAATTCCCAGCCAACCCTGCCAACACATCACGTAAACTCGCATTTTCTTCCACACCTACGGCATTTGCACCAGTAGCCAGCGCAATCGCACCATGGCAATTACCCACACCGCGTGCAAAAACGATCACCGGAAATCCAGGATAAACAGTTCGCACGCCAGCAACAATTTTTGCAATCGGCACAGATACCAGCCTCTCTTGCAAATGAGCAGGAATATCGCCAGCCCAACTGTCAAATATCTGAATTGTTTCAGCACCAGCCTTGATTTGTCCCAACAAATAAGCAATCGACAATTGGGTAACCTTATCCAATAGCAAAGTGAACCACTCTGGATTAGCCTCTGCAACGGCTAACGCGCGTCTGCGATCCGAACTTCCACCCTCAATCATATAACTAGCCACAGTCCAAGGCGCCCCGCAAAAACCAATGAGCGTCACATGGCGAGGCAAGTTCGACTTCAAAAGACCCACAGTCTCCCAAACCCGGGGTAACTCACTGCCATCAACAGAAACACGCAAACGTTTGACATCCTCAAGACTATCAACCGTCTCCAAAACTGGTCCTTCACCGTCCTTGAAATCCAGCGAGAGTCCCATGGCCTGTGGAACAACCAAAATATCCGAAAACAAAATAGCAGCATCCAAGTCAAATCGACGCAAAGGCTGTAACGTAACCTCACATGCCAATTCTGGACAATAACAAAGATTTAAAAAACTTCCCGCCCTCTGGCGAACGACGCGGTACTCCGGGAGATACCTCCCAGCCTGTCTCATCAACCAAATTGGTCTTCGGTGTGGATCACGATTGTGTAGAACGTCGAGGAGAGGTTTCAAGATAATACTTAAGCTCTATATAAACTTAGATTCTAATATTGAGGATTCTGTTGGCCTGTGGATAACGAGCAAAACACGTCAAAGGAAAAAAAAGCCTTAATAAACTGTTAACAATTTAGAACAACCCCGCAAAGAAAGTAAATACCTTTTAAAAAACAACAATTTAACAACAATTGATTCAAATCACAGTCATTCGCCTCTATTTTAGGACTAAATTTAAGCCCTGCCAAATGTGCAACAATCATCTCATTGTTAATCCCAGAACAAAAGAATCTTGCTCAAATGCAAACTTGTTAACACACTATTAACAGCATAAAACGCCAGCATGTTCATTCTTGCTTCTGACAGTATTACCCGCAAAGCCCTTCTCACAAACGCGGGCCTTCAGTTTGGTGTTACCCCACCACGCCTCAATGAATTACAGTTTCAAAGCCTTCATCGGTCACTTTCGTCACAAAACATGGCTGCACAACTCGCTCTCGAGAAAGCAAAATCTGTCTGCAACAGCTTCACAGACCAGCTCATTGTAGGGGCCGATCAAGTTCTCAGTCTCGATGCACAAATCCTGCACAAGCCAGTCGACTCAGGGGACGCAAGAACCATGCTGAAAAAATTACGCGGCAAGAAACACACCCTAACGTCATCAATTTCGGCTGTAATAAATGGTTCCGAACTGTGGTCGCACCAACAGCACGCATATCTCACCATGCGTGATTTTTCAGACGCATTTTTAGATCAATACTTAGCACTCCAAAACGACCAACAAAAATGGAGTTTAGGCGCATATCAGTTAGAGACCAACGGTATCCAGCTCTTTGAAAAAATCGAAGGCGACTACTTCACAATTCTCGGCTTTCCCTTGATAGAGTTCTTGGCATTCTTGCGCCAACGCGGCATTATCTCCAAATGATAAAAGTAGGTGTCATCGGCTGGCCAGTCAAACATTCTCGCTCGCCTCTCATCCACAATTATTGGATCAAACAAAATCGATTAGACGCAACCTATGAAAGCCAAGCCGTAGACCCAGCCTCCCTTAAAGACTTTATCCGAAATCTCTACGCCCACGGCTTTTCCGGCTGCAACGTCACTATCCCTCACAAAGAGGCGGCGCTGGCGTTTGTTGATCATTATGATGAATGCGTTGCCCAAACCGGCTCACTCAATACGATTTACCTGATGGACGGAAAAATTAGGGCAACGTCAACAGACGGTGAAGGCTTTTACAACAACTTGCTCTCCAAGCAGCCTCAATTCAAAGCCACTAATAAAATTGCGGTGATGATCGGTGCAGGAGGGTCAGCCAAGGCAATATGTGACAAGCTTTTAAAAGAAAACATTCACGAGATTCATGTTCTGAATAGAACTGAAAGCCGCATTCTTGACCTGCAGCATATCTTCGGCTCAAAAATAAAACGGCTACACAGCTCCAACCTCGAAAAACAATTGACCGAAACTGATCTTCTCATAAACACAACCTCGCTCGGCATGATTGGACAGCCGGAATTGCAAATCGATCTCTCGCATTTGCCGGCCCGCGCCATTGTGGCAGACATTGTATACGTGCCCCTTAAAACAGCATTGATCAAAACGGCGGAGGCCCGCGGACTTATTGCTGTCCCTGGCCTCGGCATGTTGCTGCATCAGGCGGTCGAAGGCTTTCGTCTTTGGTTTGGTCTGCGCCCCGAGGTCACCAAAGAACTCTATCATCTCGTCGAAACTGATATTCTTCGGGAACACCCGCAATGATTCGCATCGGACTTACCGGTTCAATCGCGTCTGGAAAATCGGAAGTCGAGCGAATATTGCAAGACTATAAAATCCCCGTTTTTGACGCCGATGGATTTGTTCATCGTATCTACAATGATGGAACAGCGGCACTTCTCCTTGCAAATATTTGTCCGTCAGCGATTGAAGGACCAAAAATAAACCGCCAGACACTATTAGCGCTCATTAAACAGAACCCTCAACTTCTTTCTAAAATAGAAGCGATAATACATCCTTTGGTACGTGAGGCAGAAAACCAATTCTTTGCTGAAGCCAAATCATTTCACCACAAATTAGCCGCTACCAATTCGCCGCTGCTCATCGAAACCAGCCGTGACAAAGACATGGATGTGGTCATTGTCGTTGATGCACCCGCAGAGTTGCGCTTGAGGCGGGCTCTAAAACGCCCCAGCATGACAGAAGATAAATTTCGCATAATTAGCTCAAAGCAAATGCCCGCCGCAGAAAAAAGAAAACATGCGCACTACTTCATTGAGAATAACAGCAGCTTGGAAGAACTCAGAATCAAAATCATCGAAATCCTAAATGAATTGCAGGCGAGTTAAACTATGCGCGAAATCGTTTTAGACACCGAAACAACCGGACTTTCCCCCTCTGAAGGCCACCGAATCGTTGAAATTGGCGCTGTTGAACTTCTAAGCCACATGCCGACCGGAAGAACTTTGCAGCTCTACCTAAATCCCGAGCGAGACATGCCTAGGGAGGCAGAAGCCGTACACGGGCTTTCGTCAGCATTCCTGAAAGACAAACCAAAGTTTATTGCCAAAGCAGCGGAGTTTTTAGACTTTATATCAGATTCGAATTTGATCATCCATAATTCTAGCTTTGACATGGCCTTCATCAACGCCGAATTGGCGGCAGCCAATCAACCCACCATCGCCAACGAGCGCGTAGTTGATACTCTGCAACTGGCAAGACGCCGCCACCCCATGGGCCCCAACAGCCTTGATGCCTTATGCAAACGCTACGGCATAGACAATGCCAAACGCACCAAACACGGCGCCCTGATGGACGCCGAACTTTTGGCAGAAGTTTATCTCGAACTCATCGGTGGAAGACAGACCGCCATGAGCCTCCAAAGTGCCGCCAAGCCAAAAACGATTGTGGCGCAGCGCCCCATGATTTCCAATCTGGTCAGGCCAACACCACTGGCTAGTCGCATGACGGAAGCCGAAAAAAATGCCCATGAAAAAGCAATCAGTGCTTTGGGCAATGACCCCCTCTGGACCAGTGCGTCTTGACTACGATTAGGCTTGGGCAGTCGCCTGTTGTTGCAAGCGGCGCTGATACATGACTGTGAAATCAATGGGATCCAGCATCAGAGGGGGAAAACCCCCATTGCGAGTCGCATCAGCCAGAATTTGCCGTGCAAATGGAAACAACATGCGTGGGCATTCAATCAATATAGCTGGGTGCAACAAATTGGCCGGAAAATTCTCCAAGCGGAACATACCGCAGTAAAGCAAGTCAGCAGCAAAGATCACTTTGCCTTCGCTGTTAGCCTTTGCATCCAGGTGCAATTCCACTTCAAAATCAGATGGCCCCAAATTGCGCGCATTCACATTCACGGAGATATTGATATCCGGCTGCTCTTGCTGAGGAGCCAATGACAAGGGCGCATTTGGATTTTCAAAGCTCAAATCCTTAAGATATTGGCCTATAATTTTGAGCGAAGGCTGCTGGCCGGGAGTGGGTTCTGGGGCTGTCAAAGTAGCAGCGGCTGTTGCCGCTTGAGGTTTAACCTTGGGAACCTTGGCCGCTGCAGATATCTTTGCAGGTGCCTTGCGTGGGGCTGTTTTTAGTGTTTTTGCCATGTCCGCCTCTTAGAAATGATTTTTGAATCTGCCGCCGGACAGAATTCTATTCAAAGGCTTCGCTATCATGTTGCCGATTGAGCCGCAAGAGCGCGAAGGCAAACATAACTTTTCAAAATCGCCCAGAGGTTGGCAGAGCTGGACAAATTGAATAAGAGCTACCATCTCAGAGCAAATTGAAGCTATCAACCAAGTATGATGAACATGTTTTCTGATCCGCTGAATCTTTTACTCCTTGTTGCCGCCGTCACTATCTTCATGTGGCTGCGGTCCGTTCTGGGCCAACGCACAGGTTTTGAAAATTCTGAGCGTCCAATCGAGATATTGCCTCCCGTTGATAAAATATCATCTGAACCCGCCAAAGCGATGAAGATGGTGTCAAATGACTGGGCAAAATACAGTTTTGTAGTGCCTGAGATAGCACAAATTGATCAGTTGAATATGCATGCGCCCGAGTTTGATCTCGAACATTTTATGAGCGGAGCAAAAATGGCCCATGAAATGATATTGGTGGCTTTTGCGGGCGGTGACAAGAAGTCCCTAAAACCGCTGCTAACCAAACAAGTGTTTGAATCATTTGAAGTAGCAATCAATGAAAACCACCGCACGGGAAAAACCAACCTCTTTAAATTTGTGGGCGTGAAAAGCGCTAAAATTGCCGCACTTGACATTCAGGCAAAGATTGTCGCCATAACGGTAATGTTTGATACTGATCTCGTACTGCACGAGCAAAATTCAATTGTAACCCAGAGGGAAAACTGGATTTTTGAAAGAGATATGGGATCCAAAGATCCCAATTGGAGACTGGCGGCAACCGATGATCAGGCGATTGTCCAAGGTGCTTACCAAACATGACCAGTTTGCCAAGTTCGATATTGCAGGCCACCAGCTTTCATCAAGTCGAAGCATGGCAAACAGATGATCTCTCATCAGCACTGGAAACTTTCAAACGGTCCTATAACGAGATCAAATCTGGGGCGCATGGCTTCAAGCGAAGCGCCCAGTTTGGTGGGCATAAACAAGATTGGCTGGCAATTCCTTTACGAGACTTCACAGCGCTTTCACCGCGCCGGTTTTTCGAACGCCATTTTGTTCCCGTAATTGTCAATGATCCAATCAGACCAGAAGGTCTGTTCACCGGCTACTATGAACCACAAGCTGAAGGCAGCCTAACACCAAGCCCCCAATATCCCGTTGCCATCTATCGCAGGCCGCCAGAGCTGGTGGGTTTTGATGCGGAAACTCAAAAAACATCAGGCCTTGCCTATGGCCAAATCAAGGATGGACAGCCTCACGCTTTCGCAACCCGTCAGCAGATTGAGCAGGGTGCGTTGGCAGGGCGCGGCTTAGAACTTGTATGGCTGAAAAATTGGGTTGATGCGTTTTTTATTCACATCCAAGGCTCAGGACGTATTACCCTGAACACCGGTGGCACAATCAGATTGGCCTATGCCGCCAAGAATGGTCAGCCTTACACCAGCATTGGTGGCGAATTGTTGAAGCGCAATGTGGCAACACCCGAAACCATGTCGATGCAGGTGCTGCGCCGATGGATGGACGACAACCCCAGTCAAGCCCGTGAACTAATGTGGTGCAACAGTTCATTTATTTTCTTTCGAGACATTGAAGTTCCCGGTGGGGATTTGGGCGCTTTGGGTGCTCAGCAAGTCAATCTCACGCCGTTGCGAAGCCTAGCTGTAGATCGTTCCATATGGATGTATGGAACACCCCTATGGCTCAACACCATGACACCACTTGAAACCTGGGGAGGCCCACGGCCATTTCAACGCTTGATGATAGCACAGGATACTGGCACAGCCATCAGAGGCTATGTGCGTGGTGATGTCTATTGGGGGTGGGGTGAAGAAGCAGCTCATCTGGCGGGGCATATGAAAAGCCAAGGCCGCATGACAGCTCTTTTGCCTCAAGCCGTAGCCCGCAGATTACAGCTATCTTCATGAAACACAAGACTGTGAATGTGCCAGATCAGGGCTTGTGGGATGAGGTCAAGCAAAGCATCCAACCCTTAAGTCGGCGCAAAGTTTTGAAGTCAAAGCCGCGG
>JAGWUY010000284.1 GCA_028868255.1 Alphaproteobacteria bacterium
AAAGGCATCGGCATTGATCTTGTTGCCATGTCGGTCAATGATCTTGTGGTGCAAGGTGCTGAACCACTGTTCTTTCTGGACTATTATGCCACTGGTAAACTGGATGTGGCTATGGCGCGGGAAGTCATTGCCGGTATTGCAGCTGGCTGCAAGCAGGCTGGCTGCGCATTGATCGGCGGCGAAACAGCGGAAATGCCCGGGCTTTATCATGGGGGGGACTATGATCTGGCAGGCTTTGCAGTGGGCGCTGTGGAACGCAAAAAGATTTTGCCTGCTGACAATATTGGCCCTGGCGATGTGATTTTGGGCTTGGCCTCCACCGGCCCGCATTCCAATGGCTATTCATTGATCCGCAAGCTGGTGGAGATAAGCAAGGTTTCCTACTCTGCGCCTGCACCTTTTGCCAAAGGGCAGACCTTGGCTGAGGCGTTGCTCACGCCCACGCGGATTTATGTGAAATCTCTGCTCAGCGTTTTGAAATCCACCAAAGCCATCAAAGCCCTGGCGCATATCACGGGCGGTGGCTTTACCGAGAATATTCCGCGCGTGTTGCCCAAAGGCACAGTTGCCGAGATTGATTTGAATGCGGTGCCATATCTGCCTGTGTTTCAATGGCTGCAAGAAGTGGGCGGCACGGCAGAAGCTGAAATGCTGCGCACCTTCAATTGCGGCGTGGGCATGATTGTGGTGGTGAAAGCCAAGGATGCGAAGGCCGTTTCCGTCGCGTTGAAAAAGGCGGGGGAAAAAGTGGTCACATTAGGCAGTATTCGCAAGCGTAAGGGCAAGGAAGCTCAGGTCGCCTATTCGGGCGCATTGCCGCAATAATGGGCCGCAAGCGTGTTGGCATTCTGATTTCGGGTGGCGGCTCTAACATGCATGCCATCGTCAAAGCCTCACGCGCGACGGATTTCCCGGTTGAAATCATATGTGTTGCTTCAAACAAGCCAGAAGCGGGCGGTTTGAAAATCGCCGCGCAGGAAGGCATTGTCACCCATGTGATCAATCACCGCGACTTCCCTACGCGCGAAGCATTTGATGCAGCGCTGAATGCCTATTTGCAAAGCCAGAGGCTGGATCTCGTGGTGTGCGCAGGATTTATGCGGATTATGACGCCGGTGCTGATTGCGCCATGGGCCGGCCGCATGATCAATATCCACCCTTCCCTGTTGCCGCTTTACAAAGGCCTGCACACGCATGAGCGAGCGATTGCGGCAGGCGATAAGCAACATGGCTGCACCGTGCATTATGTAACTGCCGCCTTAGACGATGGTCCGATCATCGCGCAGGCCCGCGTGCCGATTTTGCCGGGCGACACGCCAGACATTTTGGCAGCACGCGTGCTGGTGGAGGAGCATAAGCTTTATCCGGCAGCGCTGGCCAAGGTGGCGAAAAGCCTTAGCTGAAAATGTCTAGGCCGGGTTGGCCTGTTTCCTCACGCACCAGTTGCTGCCACTTGTTCAGCAACGCTTTGCGGCGCTCAACATATTTTTCTGGCAGCACATCAAGATGTGCCACACGGTCAGTGCGGAAACTTCTGAACCCCACGCGCAACTCGCACCACGCAATAATGATACGGTTTGCATCATAATATGAAATGCCAATGGGCCAGATCGTGCGCGTGGTTTGAGCACCCTCTTCTGTACGATAGTCAATGCGCACCTTATACTGCTCTCGAATGGCCTTGCGCAGGGCGGCCACATCAATTTTATCTTGACTGCTCCGGTTGAACGGCGCGGCGATCAGCGGCGAGTCATAGAGGAATGGTTTTAGATGCGCCGGCAGAACGGTGCCGATTTTGGCAGCCGTATCAGCCGCAGCGCGCGCCAGATCGGGGTCACCGCGTTTTTGCACCCAGCGCAGGCCAAGCATTACGGCTTCCAATTCATCGGTTTTGAACATCAGTGGCGGCAAGTCATAACCTTCGCCCAGCACATAGCCCACACCTGCCTCACCGCGAATGGGCACACCATCCGTTATCAGATCAGCAATATCGCGGTAGAGTGTGCGCAAAGAAACTTCCAACTCCTCTGCCATCGCTTGGCCTGTCACAGGCCTGCGGTGGCGGCGGAGAAGTTGAATCACCTTTAGTAATCGATCGGCGCGGCGCATAACTCTTTCTACTGCAACACTGCTGACAACATGCTGTCAGCAGTATGGCAGTGGTTGATAGCAAACAACAAGAGCATTGCATTTCACTCGCCCTCACGCATAATCTGTAACAGAAAAAATCCTTGAAAGTGAAGCACCATGCAAAAGCACCAAATCATCATCGACACTGATCCCGGCCAGGATGATGCTGTTGCCATTTTGCTGGCGCTGGCTTCGCCGGAAATTGATATTCTGGGCATCACTGCGGTGGCGGGCAATGTTCCTTTGTCTCTCACTGAGGTGAACGCCCGCAAGGTGTGTGAGCTGGCGGGGCGGCCCGACATCAAGGTTTATGCTGGTGCCATTCGGCCTCTGTTGCAAAACTTGGTTACCGCGGAACATGTGCATGGCAAAACCGGGCTGGATGGCCCGGTATTGGCCGAGCCCACCATGCCACTGCAAAAGCAATATGGTGTTGATTTCATCATTGATACACTGATGCAGCGCCCCGCTGGCACGGTGACGCTTTGCACCTTGGGGCCACTGACCAATATTGCCTTGGCGCTGGTCAAACAGCCGCTCATCGCCTCGCGCATCAAGCGCGTTATCGCCATGGGCGGCGGCTTTTTTGAAGGTGGCAACATTACACCCGCTGCCGAGTTTAACATTTACGTTGATCCCCACGCCGCACGACTGGTGTTTGATGCCGGCATTCCCATCACGCTCATTCCGCTGGATTGCACTCATCAGGCCCTAACGACCAAAGCGCGCGTGCAAAAATTCCGCGAGATGAAAAACAACACCGGCCCTGCTGTTGCCTTGATGATGGATTTTTTTGAGCGCTTTGACGTTGAAAAATATGGCACTGATGGGGGTCCGCTGCATGACCCTTGTGTCATCGCCTGGCTATTGCAGCCCGCGCTTTTCTCATCGCGTGACGTGAATGTGGTGG
>JAGWUY010000039.1 GCA_028868255.1 Alphaproteobacteria bacterium
ATTGGGCTTTGAGTTCAAAGCGTGTTCTCACCACCGAATGGATTGACGGCACGCCAATGGCCGATGTCGCTACACTGCGCGCCAAAGGCTTTGACCTTGATGCGCTCGGCGATACAGTCATTCAAAGCTTTTTGCGCCACGCCATTCGGGACGGTTTTTTTCATGCCGATATGCATCAGGGCAATTTGATGGTGGATGACAAGGGCACGCTGGTGGCCTTTGACCTTGGCATCACGGGGCGACTTTCGCAGGGAGACCGGCTGTTTCTGGCTGAAATTCTGTATGGCTTTATCACCCGCAATTACATTCGCATCGCACAGGTGCATTTTGATGCGGGCTATGTGCCTGACACGCAAGATGTGAACAGTTTTGCTCAGGCACTTCGTGCGATCGGCGAACCGATCATGGGGCTGCCTGCTGACCAAATTTCCATGTCACGCCTGCTCACGCAGCTATTTGAAGTGACGGAACAATTCCAGATGCAAGCCCAGCCACAATTGCTGCTGTTGCAAAAGACCATGGTGGTGACTGAAGGTGTGGCCCGCACACTGAACCCCACACTCAACATGTGGAAGGCCGGCGAACCTGTGGTGAAGACCTGGATCGAACGCAAGCTAGGGCCCTTGGGCAAGTTGGAACAATTGGGTGATGGCGCAGGATCACTGGCCAGGCTGGCTTTGCGCGTGCCCGAAATATTGCAAGAGGTGCATGGGCTGACGCGAAAATTGCAGTCTCTAGAGTTGCCAACGCCAAAACAGACGCAAACCAATCTGGCGCTTTGGGTGGGGGCTTTGGCCTTGGTTGTGATTGCCCTCAAACTTGTGGTTAAATAGACCATGGCTCACTCTGTGCTTCTGATCATTGGTGGTGGTATCGCAGCTTACAAAAGCTTGGAATTGATCCGGCTTCTGAAGGGGCGCGGCATTGTCGTTCGGGCTATTTTGACAAAAGCGGCAGAGGAATTTGTAACACCGCTTTCTGTGGCCAGCCTGACTGGCACAAAAATTCATACACAATTGTTCAATCTCACAGATGAGATCGAGATGGGGCATATTGAACTTTCGCGCTCGACTGATCTCCTGGTGGTCGTGCCTGCCACGGCTGATCTGATGGCTAAAATGGCGCAAGGCCTAGCCAATGATCTGGCCTCCACCACTTTGCTTGCAACCGATAAGAAAGTGCTGCTTGCACCCGCGATGAATGTGCGGATGTGGCTCCATGCAGCCACTCAGCGCAATGTGGCGCAGCTGAAGCAAGATGGTATTTTCTTTGTTGGCCCAAATGAAGGTGAAATGGCCTGTGGCGAATTCGGGCCGGGGCGCATGGCTGAGCCTGTTGAAATCTTGGGAGCTATTGAAAAATTGCTCAACACTGCCCCCAAGGTTTTGGCAGGCAAACGCGTGTTAATCACGGCAGGCCCCACACGTGAAGCGATTGACCCGGTGCGCTATATTTCCAACTATTCTTCCGGCAAGCAAGGCTATGCCATTGCCGAAGCTGCACGCGATGCTGGGGCAGATGTGACATTGGTTTCTGGCCCGGTTTCACTCGCTGAACCCGAAAGCGTGAAGGTGGTGCATGTGCAAAGCGCAGATGACATGTTGGCAGCCTGCCAAGGCCAATATGATGTGGTGATTTGTGCAGCAGCAGTTGCGGATTGGAAAGTGGCCAATGCCACAGACCACAAAATTAAAAAATCAGCTGATCAGCCAGTGCCCATTCTGGCATTTGCTCAGAACCCCGATATTCTGGCGCAGCTGTCTCAGGATGGGCCGAAGCGCGCGAAAGTGGTGGTGGGTTTTGCTGCGGAAACTGATCGTGTAATTGATCATGCCAAAGCAAAATTGACGAAAAAGGGCTGCGACCTGATCGTGGCCAATGACGTGAGCCCGGCATCTGGCGTGTTTGGGGGCGAGCGCAACACCGTTCATCTGGTGAGTAAGACGGGCGTTGAAGATTGGCCATCACTGTCTAAATCAGACGTGGCAACGCGGCTGGTTGCTCACATTGCGGCGCAGCTTTCATGAAAATTGCAATTTTGCGCCTGCCTCATGCCGCAGATTTGCCAGTGCCGGCCTATGCCAGTGCCGGAGCTGCCGGGCTTGACCTGCGCGCCGCAGAGGCCTTGGTGATTGTGTCGGGTGCACGCGCATTGGTTCCCACAGGGTTTGCCATTGCATTGCCGCAGGGTTTTGAAGCGCAAGTGCGGCCACGTTCTGGCCTTGCTGTCAAACATGGTGTGACTGTCTTAAATGCACCAGGCACCATTGATTGTGATTATCGTGGTGAAATCAAAGTGCCGCTGATCAATCACGGGCAGGAAGATTTTGTCATCGCACGCGGCGACAGGATTGCCCAGATGGTGGTTGGCCCTGCCCCGCAAGTTGATCTGGTTGAGGCGACTTCGCTTGACGAAACGGCTCGCGGCCAAAATGGCTTCGGCTCTTCGGGGAGGAAGTGATGGCACTTTCAGATGAAGAAATCGAACGTTATGCGCGCCACATTGTTTTGCCAGAGGTGGGGGGGCCGGGCCAGAACAAGCTCAAAGGTGCCAAGGTTCTGGTGATTGGCGCTGGCGGCCTGGGTGCGCCTATCTTGATGTATCTGGCAGCTGCCGGTGTAGGCAGCATTGGTATTTGCGATGATGATGTGGTTTCGCTTTCCAATTTGCAGCGTCAGGTGATCCACACCTCAAACTCCATTGGCGAACTCAAGACTCAGAGCGCTGCACGCATGATGCAAGCGATCAACCCCCATGTGAATGTAGTGCAACATGCCAAGCGCATTGCTGTTGAAAATGCGCTGGACATGATTTCGGCCTATGATGTGGTTTGTGATGCGTCCGATACTTTCAACACACGGTTTCTGGTGGCCGATGCCTGTTACTTTGCTAAGCGGCCGCTGGTTTCTGCGGCGGTGGGGCAGTTTGATGGACAGATTTCAACCTTCAAGCCTTACGAAAAATTGCCTTCAGGCGAGCCCTTTCCGAGCTATCGCTGCTTCATTGGCGATCTGCCAGAGCGCGGACTGTTTCCCGCTTGTGAAGAGGCTGGGGTTTTAGGGGCTCTGCCGGGCATAGTTGGTGCCATGCAGGCCATGGAAGCCATTAAGGAAATTTTGCACATTGGTGAAAGTTTGGCTGGCCGCATTTTGATGTATGATGCTTTGTGGGCGAGATTTTTTGAAACCAAACTCGCTTGGAACCCAGATAATCCCTTGACAGGTGAGCATGCAACTATTGTTGATCTGCGGGCTGAAAATTACAGGAGTTGAAAGTGAAGGCACTGGTTCTCGAAAAGCAACATGTCCTTTCCTTGCGGGATATTGATCTTCCTTCACAGACTGGTCCGGACGATGTGAAGATTGCCATTCACACGGTGGGCATTTGCGGCAGCGATGTGCATTATTATACCCACGGCGCGATCGGGAAATTTATCGTCAAAGCGCCTATGGTGCTGGGGCATGAGGCCTCAGGCACCATTGTTGAGGTGGGCGCTAAGGTTAAGTCACTCAAAGTGGGTGACCGGGTTTGCATGGAGCCTGGTGTGGCCAATATGAATTCACGCGCCACCAAGCTTGGTCTTTATAACCTTGACGGCGACCTGACTTTTTGGGCCACGCCGCCTGATCATGGGTGCCTGACGCCCCATGTCATTCACCCTGCCGCCTTCACTTACAAACTGCCTGACCATGTTTCGTTTGCCGAAGGGGCGATGGTTGAACCGTTTGCTGTGGGCATGCAGGCGGCCACCCGGGCCCGCATTCAGCCCGGGGACGTGGCACTGGTGACAGGCTGTGGACCCATTGGCATTATGGTTGCTCTTGCAGCGCTGGCGGGTGGCTGCGCGAAAGTTTTGATCTCTGATATTTCCGCCCCCAAATTGAAAATTGCGGCGCAATATGCGGGCATCATACCGGTCAACATCACGCAACAGAACCTCAAAGAAGAGGTGGAAAAGCACACATCTGGTTGGGGTGTGGATCTGGTTTTTGAGTGCAGCGGCAGCCCAAGAGTATATCCCACGCTGTTTGATCACATTCGCCCCGGCGGCGCTGTGGTGATTGTGGGACTTCCTGTTGAACCAGTGGCCTTTGATGTTGCGGGAGCGGTGGTCAAAGAAGCGCGGATTGAAACTGTATTTCGCTATGCCAATGTTTATGACCGGGCGATTGATCTGATGGGGTCTGGCAAAGTTGATTTGAAACCATTGATTACAGCGACGTTTGACTTCAATGACAGCATCAAAGCTTTTGAACGGGCTGCTGAAGGGCGCCCCACAGACGTCAAACTGCAAATCAGGTTGGATCACTAGAGCGTTTTGATGTTTCACAGAAACATCAAAATCGCCTAAATTACGAAGGTCGATCAACTTTTCTAACTCTAGACGATTCCGTCTAAAGTTAGGTTGATCTCGATCAGCCTGCCTAAAAATTTGACACAAATATCTTGAACTTGCCCAAGACTCGGGCAGGATTTTTGATTTCACCACTTGCGGAGCTTGCAATGGTCGGTTCACACTGCGCTCAATTGAGCTGGGGTGAGACATGGCGTTTGATGAAATGGCACTGTCAGGGGGCAAGGTGCGTGCGCCCTATCACAAGGTTGAATCTTGGCTGTCGCAACTTGGATCAACCCATGTTGAGCGCGCCATTCGAGAGTCAGAGGCGCGATTTCGCAGGCAGGGTATAACATTTGCCGTCTATGGAGATGAAAAGGCTTCTGAACGACTGATCCCGTTTGACATAATCCCGCGCATTTTTGCGGCCCAGGAATGGCGGAGGCTTTCTGCTGGCATTGAACAGCGGGTACGGGCGATCAATATGTTCTTGCACGATCTCTATCACCGCCAAGAAATTCTACGCGCTGGCCGCATCCCTATCGATGTGATTGTTCAAAATGAAGCCTTTGTGCCAGAGATGGTTGGGGTTAACCCTGCTCTGGGGATTTATGCACACATCATGGGCATTGATATTGTGCGCGTAGGCGAAAATGATTTCTATGTGTTGGAGGATAATTGCCGAACGCCTTCAGGCGTTTCCTACATGCTTGAAGACCGTGAAACGATGATGCATTTGTTTCCGGAACTGTTTTCCAGCCACCGCGTGGCGCCTGTGGAAAATTATCCAGCTATGTTGCACCAAACATTGATGGCCGTCGCTCCTGCGAGCGCTAGCAATGACCCTGTGATTGTGGTTCTCACACCCGGCATTCACAACTCAGCCTTTTTTGAACATGCTTTTCTGGCCGATGAAATGGGTGTGGAGCTGTGTGAAGGCGCTGATCTTTTTGTTTCGGATGGCTGGCTTTATATGCGCACCACGCAAGCGCCGCGCCGTGTCGATGTTGTGTATCGACGGATCGATGATGCTTTTCTTGACCCGTTGTCGTTCAGGCCCGATTCAAGCCTTGGGGTGCCGGGAATTTTGGATGTGTACCGGGCAGGTCGCGTGACACTGGTCAATGCTCCCGGAACCGGTGTTGCCGATGATAAATCCATCTACACTTTCATGCCCGACATCATTGAATTCTATACGGGGGAAAAACCGTTGCTCAACAATGTGCCGACATGGCGCTGTTCCAGCGGAAGCGATTTGAGCTATGTGTGTGAACATTTGGCGGAACTGGTGGTGAAAGAGGTTCATGGTTCTGGCGGCTATGGCATGCTGGTGGGGCCAACGTCCAGCAAGACGCAGATCGAAGATTTTCGCGCCAAGCTCTTGGCCAGGCCTGCCAACTATATTGCTCAACCGACCTTGGCTTTATCAACGGTTCCGACCTTTGTGCAATCTGGCGTGGCCCCACGTCATGTGGATTTGCGCCCGTTTGTGCTGTCGAGTGACCGGGTGCGCATCACCCCGGGTGGCCTTACCCGTGTGGCTTTGAAAGAAGGCTCGCTGGTGGTCAACTCCAGCCAAGGCGGCGGAACCAAAGATACGTGGGTTCTGGAGGATTAAATGCTGGGACGCACCGCAGCTTCACTCTATTGGATGTCGCGCTATGTGGAGCGGGCCGAAAACATGGCGCGCCTTCTGGAGGTTGGATACCGAATTTCGCTGATGCCAGGCGCTGTTGAAGGGCACCGGGATGAATGGCAATCAACGCTGGCCAGTTCTGCCTGCTTGCAAAGTTATCAGGCCAAATATGGAGAGCTTGATGGCCCAAATGTCGTCCATTTTCTGCTGTTTGATGATGATAATCCCTCCAGTGTCACATCCTGCCTTCGGGCAGCGCGGAACAATGGGCGGGCGGTGAGAACAGCACTCACACGCGACGTTTGGGAAAGCCTGAATTCAACCTGGAATGAACTGGCGCAGGTCGATCCTGCCAGCATCACCGCTGATCGCCTGCCCAGTTTTCTCGAGTGGATCAAACAAAAATCCATGGCGTTTCGCGGCGCTTTGCTGGGCACCATGTTGCGCAATGATCCTTATTATTTCAGTCAGCTTGGCAACTTTATTGAACGCGCGGACAACACGGCTCGCATTCTGGACGTTAAATACTTTATCCTCTTGCCTCGACCAACCGATGTGGGGAGTGACCTTGATGCCCAGCAATGGTCACAAATCTTGCGTTCCGTTTCAGCCCACAGGGCCTATCGTTGGTTCTACAAAGATAGCCATTACAAACCTTGGCTGGTTTCTGAGTTTCTGATCCTCAAAGAAGAAATGCCGCGTTCGTTGCTTTTTGCTTCGCACTGGGTCAACCTTGCTCTGCACGGTTTGGAAGAGCTTTATGGTAGGCGCTATGCGTGCCATGACCAAGCTGAGACCATTCTTACCCAGTTGAGGAGCAGCAAGATGGAAGACATTTTTCAAAGCGGTCTACATGAATTCTTGGGGAAATTTATGGCTGACAATTTTGTACTTTCGCAGTCTATTGCCGAGACTTACCACTTTCCTTGAACCCAGAGCCATTCTCATCCATGAATCTTCATGTTCGCCACACCACACATTTTGAATTTTCCACGCGTGTGAATTATTCCGTGCAGCGCTTGCTGCTGACCCCTTTGAGCTTTGCTTCGCAACGTGTGGAACATTGGCACATTCATGCGCCTGGAATTGAACAGGCCCTGGCTTATTATGATGGATTTGGCAACCTGCTCCATTTGGTTACATGCGAAAATGCAGGTGATCAATTCGATGTCGTCGCTGAAGGTGTTGTATCATGCATGGATGCTCAAGGCATTGTTCAAGGCTTGGCAGAAATAACGCCAAAAGCAATTTTCTTGCGTCAGACAGAAACGACAAACCCAAGCCTTGCCATGTTGGAGTTCTTAGCTTCTCCGGCGCTGCAAGGACTTGAAGGCTTGGCATTTTTGCATGCCTTGATGCGAGCCGTTCATCACCATGTAGCTTTTGAGGTGGGCGTTACTGATACTTTTACAACCGCTGCTCATGCGTTTGCGCGCGGTGCTGGCGTGTGCCAAGACCATGCGCATATTTTCTTGGGTTTAACGCGTTTTTTGGGCATTCCTGCCCGCTATGTGACGGGCTATTTGGTGACGGGTGTCGGGGCGTCCTCGACTGCGGCCCATGCTTGGGCAGAAGTGTTGGTGAAAGATCTGGGCTGGGTGGGCTTTGATGTGGCCAATTGTATGTGCCCGACGGATCATTATGTGCGCGTGGCCTCTGGCATTGATGCGGCCAGCATCACGCCGATCAGGGGGGTGCGGCGGGGCGGTATGGGCGAAACCATGACGGTTGAAGTGCGCGTCGAGATCGCCCAACAGTAACCCTGTCACAGACTGATTCTGGGAGTAAAAGATGACTTATTGTGTGGGTATGTTGTTGGATCAAGGGTTGGTCATGGCTGCCGACACCCGCACCAATGCCGGCTTAGATAGCGTTGGAAAATTCAAAAAACTGCATTGTTGGTCTAAACCGGGAAAATGTGTTTTTACCTTGCTGACGGCCGGTAACCTGGCTGTTACTCAAGCCGTGGTCAGCTTGCTCACCGAACATGCGGGTGTTGGAAAAGCTAAAGATGCTGATGATCTTTTTGCGGCCAAGACGATGTTTCAGGCCGCACGTATTGTGGGCCGTGCCATTCGCCAAGTACGCAAGATTGATGGAGAGGCTTTGGGTGCGCGTGGCGATGCTTTTTCGGCCAGCTTTATTTTTGGGGGTCAAATCGGCAAGGAACAACCGCGCCTGTTCCAAATCTACACCGAAGGCAATTTTATTGAGGCCACGCCCGACACCCCGTTTTTTCAAATCGGCGAGCACAAATATGGAAAACCGATTCTGGACCGGGTGGCGCGCAATGATATGAAACTGGGGGACGCTGCTAAAATGGTTCTTCTATCATTTGACAGTACATTGCGCTCCAATCTTAGCGTTGGGCTGCCTATCGATATGTTGACCTATGAAACAGGGTCATTGAAGTTTGAACATACCAAGCGCATTGGGCTTGATGATCCTTATTTTAAAATGCTGTCCTCAGAATGGTCTAAGGCTTTGCGCAACGCGTTTGCACAGATTGAGGCATTCGACATTTAGAGCGTGTTGTATGGCGATTCCCATTTGACAGGAGGATCGGAGGCATATAAGAACAAAAAGTGAACATCATGCCTCTCACATCAATCCATAATCCTTATGCGCCTGGCGCTGAGGAATCAGCAAGCGTGGAGCGTTTTCCAAGTGGTGGCGCTTTGCATGAAATCTTTGCCGCGCGCGCTGCGGATGCAACGGCGGCCACCTGTTTTGCATTGGGCTTGGTGAAACCCGGGCGCGTGTTGTGGGTGCGTCAGGAATTGGCGCAACTGGAATCAGGGGCACTTTATGCCCCTGGCCTTGCCACGCTGGGGCATGATCCATCACAAGTGGTTTTTTTGGTTTTGCGCGATGCGCAATCGGTTTTGCAGGCCGGTTTGGAGGCAGCGCGCACCAAGGGCATCTCTGCTGTATTGATTGAACTTTGGGGGGCAGCCAAGCCTTATACACTCACCGCCAGCCGCAAACTTATTTTGGCGGCCAAAGCCTCTGGAACACAGCTTTGTGTTATCCATCACGCCGCAACGCCTGCCCCCAGCGCCGCGGAGGCCCGCTGGCAGGTGAAGCGTCTGCCCTCGCGCGTGATGGCGGGGCATGCGCCTGGATGGCCCGCATTTGAAGTGACCCTTTTGCGCCACCGCAGCAGTGCGCGCATGGGCCAAGTTTGGTGTGTGGAGTGGAATCATGAAAAACGGTGTTTTGAATTCAGAAAAGAACACGCCCTTCTCAGCACCCCGCCGTTATTTAAGCCTGTGGTTTCCCTACCTGTGTTTCGAAAGATCCCGCTCTACAGGGCAGCAGGATCTGCCTTGCGTTTTGGTTGAAAAACAACGTGGGGCACTGCGCCTTTTGGCCTGTGATGCGCTAGCCCGCGCGGCGGGTTTAAGGCCCAGCCTCACCTTGGCGGAAGCACGCGCCATTGTGCCTTCTCTCCATGTGGGCCATATGGATCTGGCGGCTGATCATGCGGCCCTTGTGAAAATTGCCATGGCCTGTGATCGCTTTACCCCCATGGTGGCCCTGGATGGCATGGATGGTTTGCTGCTGGATATTACCGGCTGCACCCATCTCTATGGGGGAGAGGCCGCCATGTTGGGCCATATCACTGGGTGGCTTAGCGCGCGCCATTTGACTTTGAAATATGCCTGCGCGGGCACGCCTGATTGCGCCCATGTTCTGGCGCGGTTCAGCACCATCACAGATGTGGGGCCTGGTGATGAGGCCTCGGCAGTCACGCAGCTTCCTGTCAAAGCCCTTGAAGCTGGTGCAGAAACCACGCAGGCCTTGATCCGTGCAGGTTTAAAGAGCTTGGGCGACTTGGCATCGCGCCCCAGCCAGGTGCTGACTGCGCGCTTTGGAGCCACACTTTCCACCAAACTGCGCCGCATCATGGGGCAGGAAGACATCCGCCTCACCCCCATACGGCCTGAACCGGAGCTTGTGGTGGAACAGCTGTTTGCCGAGCCTTTGCGCAATATGGATATGGTGAAGGCGGCCCTTGACCGCCTGATTGAAGCGCTGTGCCAAAAGCTGCAATCGCTTGACCAAGGGGGTCGGGCCTTTGAAGCCAGTTTTTTCAGGGCCGATGGGGCAACACGCCGCGTGAATGTGGAAAGTGCCCAAGCCTTGCGCGAGGCAAAATCACTGTGCCTGCTTTTTGCCTTGCGGCTTGAAACGCTGGCTGACCCGCTGGAGGCTGGCTTTGGTTTTGACGCGATACGCCTGTGCATTTTGCGCAGCGAAACACTCAGCCAAAATCAAAGGCAGCTTGATGGGAAAGTGGAAGATGAACGCAGCGAAGCCGAGCTTGTTGATCGCCTTGTCATTCGCTTTGGACGTGAAAAGGTTTTGCATTTCAGCGCGCAAGACAGCCATGACCCTTTGCGCTGTGCCACGTCCGTTCCAGTCTCAACGCCGGCCGCAACCATTGGCTGGCGTCAGGACAGCGAGGCTTTGCCGCGCCCTTTGCAAATTTTTGCACCCCCGCAGCCCATTGAGGTGATGGCCGAAGTGCCAGATGGGCCGCCCATGCGGTTTCGTTGGCGCAAAATGTTGCATCAGGTGCGTGCGGCTGAAGGGCCAGAGCGCATCGAAGCCGAATGGTGGCGCGGTGGTGACAGATCGCCGCGGGATTATTATCGTGTGGAAGATGAAAGTGGGGGGCGCTTCTGGGTGTTCCGTGAAGGCTTGTTCAATGCCCATATGCCGCGCTGGTTCATGCAAGGGATGTTTGCATGACGGGGTTTGCTGATCTGGCTTGTGCTTCTCATTTCTCCTTCCTGCGCGGGGCCTCGCCTGCGCAGGATTTGGTGCTGAATGCCTTGCTGCTGGGCCATGCTGGCATTGGCATTGCAGACCGCAACACTGCGGCTGGCGTGGTGCGCGCCTTTGCAGCGATTAGGAATTTAAAAGAAGGGGGCATTCTGCCCCCTGTCAAACGCCGCATGGGCTCAGGCCCCGGGGAATATTATTTTGAACCGACAACCCCTGAAAAAGAAAACGATGAGGCCAAGGCTCTGCGCGAGGAGATTCAAACACGCGCCCAAAATTTCAAACTTGTGACAGGTGCGCGGCTGATCTTCAGTGATGGCACACCCGAACTAGTCGCTCATGCGGAAACCCGCGACGGGTGGGCCACATTGTGCCGCTTGTTGACCAAGGGCAATATGCGTTCTGGGCAAAAAGCCATTTGCGACCTGCGGCTGGATGATGTTTTGGCGGATACGCGCGGGCTTTTGTTGATCCTCATGCCGCCACGCAACCGACAAAAACTGAGGCCCTTTATTGCCAAACTTGGTGACGCTGCCCCCGGTGCGCTCTGGCTTGGGGCCACCATGCCACGGCGTGGTGACGACAAGCGCAAGCTTATTGAATTGAAAGCCTTGGGTGGGCACTTCAACTTGCCTCTGATTGCCACCAATGATGTGCTTTATGCCACCCCCTCACAACGAGACTTGCAAGACATTCTCACCTGCATCCGCGAGGGGCGGACAATCGAAAATGTTGGCCGCCTCTTGGAGGTGAATGCCGAGCGGCATTTGAAACACCCAAAAGAAATGGCGCGGCTTTTTGCCGATCACTCTGATGCCATTCTTCAAACCCAAAGCTTTCTTGAGCGGGTTACATTTTCACTCAACCAACTGCGCTATGAATATCCCGATGAGCCAGTGCCGCCTGGCAAGGATGCACAAGACTGGCTTGAAATTTTAACGTGGCGCCACGCCGCCCAGCGCTATCCGCAAGGTGTTCCACAAAAGGTTGAGAACGTGCTGCATGAGGAGCTTCACCTCATCAAAAAGCTTGATTACGCACGGTATTTTCTGACCATCCATGACGTTGTGCGTGTGGCCAAAGATAAAGGTATTTTATGCCAAGGGCGCGGCTCTGCGGCCAATTCCGCTGTGTGTTATGTGCTGGGCATCACCTGCGTTGATCCAGCTGAAAATGACCTGCTGTTTGCGCGTTTTATTTCCGAAGAGCGGCGTGAGCCGCCTGATATTGATGTTGATTTCGAACATGAGCGGCGTGAAGAAATCATCCAACATATTTACGAACGCTATGGCCGCATGCGGGCTGGCCTTGCCGCAACCACGATCTGTTACCGTGCCAAAAGCGCCATCCGCGACGTAGGCAAGGCCTTTGGTCTTTCCGAGGATGTGACTGTTGCCCTTTCCAGCACCCAATGGGGAAGCTGGGGATCAGAGATCACCGATGTCCAAGTGCGGCAAGCGGGACTGGACCCTGAAAACCCAAAACTGGCGCGCGCTGTTTCTTTTGCAGCGCGTATCTCTGGCTTTCCGCGCCATCTTTCGCAGCATGTGGGGGGCTTTGTTCTCACCCGCGGCCGTCTCGATGAACTGGTGCCCATTGGCTATGCCGCCATGGAAGACCGCACCTTTATTGAATGGGACAAGGATGATATTGCCACACTTGGACTGATGAAGGTGGATGTGCTGGCGCTGGGCATGCTGACCTGCATTCGCAAGGCCTTTGAATATCTGCATACCTATACCGGAAAGCGCTTTGACCTCGCCAGCCTTGAGGGCGGCGATACGGCCACTTACGACATGCTGTGCCGGGGTGATTCCATTGGTGTTTTTCAGGTGGAGAGCCGGGCCCAGATCAATATGTTGCCACGCCTTAAGCCACGCACATTTTATGATCTTACCATTGAGGTGGCGCTGGTGCGGCCTGGCCCCATTCAAGGCAATATGGTGCATCCCTATTTACGCCGACGCTCTGGCAAAGAGAAAGTTACGTTTCCATCGCCCGCCCAAGAACATGGGCCGCCAGATGAATTGCGACAGGTGCTGGGCCGCACCATGGGTGTGCCACTGTTTCAAGAGCAGGCGATGAAGCTTGCCATCGTGGCTGCAAAATTCACGGATGTGGAGGCCAACCAGTTGCGCCGCGCCATGGCCACCTTCCGCAATGTGGGCACCATACATAATTTCGAGCATCTGATGGTGGAGCGCATGGTGGCGCGTGGTTATGACCGTGAATTTGCTGCCAATTGTTTTGAGCAAATCAAGGGGTTTGGCTCTTATGGCTTTCCTGAGAGCCATGCCGCTTCCTTTGCCAAGCTGGTTTATATTTCATCCTGGATCAAATGCCATCATCCCACCATTTTCGCCTGTGCGTTGCTCAATTCCCAGCCCATGGGGTTTTATGCCCCCGCCCAGATTGTGCGTGATGCACGCGAGCATGGTGTTGAGGTGCGCCCTGCGGATGTGAATGTGTCGATGTGGGACAACACAGTTGAACAAAATGGTTCTCGCCTTTGTCTTCGTCTTGGCTTCAGGCAGGTGAGTGGGATTTATGAGGCTGAGGCCACAAGGCTGATCGCTGCACGGGGATCAGGCTTTCAATCGCTGGAACAGGTTTCTGTGCGTGCCAGGCTTTATGGGCGGCCGATGCGGGCGCTGGCAGATGCTGATTGTTTTGGCTCTCTGGGCCTTGATCGCCGTGCGGCCTTATGGGCTTCGCGCCGTTTGCCCACGGATGAACCCTTACCCCTTTTTGCCTATGCCGAAGCCGATGAGTTGGCCAAAGAACCTGAGGCTCATTTGCCAGATATGAGCTTGGGCGAACATGTGGCCACTGATTATCAAACCTTGCGCCTTTCCCTCAAGGCGCATCCTTTGCAGGTTTTACGACCCATTTTTGAAGCTGATAGAATCGCAACATCACAAGACATCAAGGCGGCGCGTGATGGAGCAAGGCTTTCTTTTGCGGGCATCGTTCTGGTGCGGCAAAGACCGGGCAAGGGCAATGCTGTATTCATGACGTTGGAAGATGAGTTTGGTGTGGTGAATGCCGTGTTGTGGGCAAGACAACTTGAGCTTTACCGCAAGGAGGTGATGGGCTCACGCCTCATGCAGGTCACAGGCACTGTGCAAAAAAGCGAAGAGGGTGTCATTCACCTGATGGTGGCCAGTGTGATTGATCGTTCACGAGAGCTTGAGAAACTGTGGCAGGCTAAGGATGAGGCCGCTGATATCACCACATCAGAACGCGCATGGCACCCGCGCAATGTACGCCTGCTGCCGCAAAGCCGCGACTTTCATTGATACCCTCGCACCACCATTCAACCGCATCACCGCGCCGCTGGACCCTGAACGTCTCATGCATAAAATTTGGGTTTAGCGATAAGGTTGACCTGCGCAGGTTGGCCGCTGTGCAGCGCCGCAACACCGGCCTCTGCAACAGCGGTTGAGCAATAGCCATCCCAAGCATTGGCCCCAAGATTGGGTTTGCCCGTCACTATGGTTTTTATCCAAGCTCGGTTTTGCCGGCGATAAGCCTCAACGAAACGTAGCCGCCAATCGGAAGGATAGGTGTTGATCTGCTTCAAGCCCAAATTAACATCGGCATGCACAGGTGCACGCAGCATGGCTGTGCCTTTTTCACCCACAAGTTCGCCACGCACATCATAGCCATAAGTGGCGCTGATATTAACCTCAATGTTAACCAGCTGACCTGCGTTGGTCTCCAACACCATAAATACCGGTGCTGTTGCACCTCCCGCAACAGGGCGGTGCACACTGATCGACGTAAACTCCGACTCCATCATCCAGCGCGCTACATCAAATTCATGGGGAGCAGAATTGCAAATTGCCATCTCCGCCCGAAAATCATAGGCTGGAGCAACATTGCGATGAAAGCAATGAAACATCAGCGCCTTGCCCAGATCACCTCGCGCCAAAAGCGCTTTGACCTCGGCGTAGGACGGATCAAAGCGGCGCATGAAACCGACCTGCACCAAATGCTGGCCCGTTTTCTCTTCCGCCGCCAGAATCTCAAGACATTCCTTCACATCTTGCGACAGCGGCTTTTCACACAAAACAGGTTTTCCTGCTGCAATGCAGGCCAGGGTCAATGGTGCATGAAAATGATCGGGGACCGCAATCAGCACTGCGTCGATCTGAGGGTCATTGATGACAATATAGGGATCTCTGGTCACATGGATTGCCC
>JAGWUY010000285.1 GCA_028868255.1 Alphaproteobacteria bacterium
GATTTGAGTGCAGGTGCCAACTAAAATATATGGCGTTACGCTTGCAGCTTTGCCCATGGTTGATGTCCACGCCTGTGCCCAGTTGATGGTTTGGTAGTAGGACGGGAACGAGCTTTCTTCCAGCTTGCGCCATGTTGGCAAAGCAGCGTCAAGCGATGCAAAGCCAGCAAGCTTCACATCTGCCACAATGATGTTTTTAGGTGTCGCCCTATTGCTGCTCACATTCTCTTGCCGTGTTCAAATGCCCTAGTCTAACTTGGCAGGTGTTAATGCCTGATTTGCACACCGGCGCGCGAAGTTAAAGTCTTAATGGCGTGGTAAGCTTAATGTTCAACCACGCTCAACACAAATCCAGTGCCGGCATTATTGGCCATTTGATCAACCAAAATTTGCATCGAGAGTTACGGCGCTATGGCGTTCGCTACAGCTTCACACGTTTGCAAATTGAGTGGGAAATTTGTCTGTTTTTCTAAACAAGTCTTTACCATGTCTTTGCACTCCCCATTAAAAGTTTGTAAGTACATTGAACGCTCCAGAGGGGCGAAATGAGCTTAGTTGGCATTCAGAAACGAGGGGTTGCGGCGGTACTTTTGCTGTCGGGAGTTAGCTTGTCATCACAAGCAGCAACCACGACTTTCAATATGACGACTAGCGTGACTGTCGTTAAGACCTGCAAGATTAGCGCCCCTTCGATGAATTTTGGCAACAAGACTAAAATTGTAGCAACAGACACCGCGAGCACAAATGTCAGTGTGACATGCTCTGCAGGAACGCCTTACAATATTTCATTTAGCCCAACTTTTGCCATGACGTCAGGTATCGGCACTCTGACGGGGCCCGGTGGCAATCTGCAATTTCAGGCAACACTCGCCACATCTGCTGGCACAGGCACAGCCTCGCATGTGATGAACGGCCAGATGATTGCAAGCCCTATTACAACTCAGGGTCTCTATCAGAATACGTTCCTGATATATGTGAATTACTGATCATTAAATCTGCATCTGGCCGTTTTGCGTAAAAAGGCCATGGCATTTTTTCCCACACGATACACAATGCTAATTGCCTTGGCGGCATTTTATCTTGCGGCGGGCGTTTTGCATTTGACCGCGCCACAAGATTTTGTGCGCATTGTTCCTGGTTTTGTGCCGTGGCCAGAAACTGTGGTTTGGTTGACAGGGTGGTGTGAAATATTTGGCGCTGTGGGTTTGCTGTTGCCGCGTTTGCGCAGATGGGCAGGTGCCGCGCTGGCGCTTTATGCTGTGTGTGTATTTCCGGCAAACATCAATCACGCTTTCTACTCTATCGATATTGCGGCATTGCCTACCAGCTGGTGGTACCATGCCCCCCGCCTTATGCTTCAGCCCATTTTGGTGTGGTGGGCGTTGTTTTGCAGCGGGTTGATTTATTGGCCTGCGCCGCGACGTTAATCGCCCTTCACGCGCACATACTCACCCGGTGCGTCGCAGAGAATGGGCAGTTTGCCATCGCCGGGGATGGGGGCTTTGACCAAGGCGCCTGATTTTGCGGTGATCCATTCTTTCCAATGTGGCCACCAACTGCCGGGCGTTTCCTGAGCACCCTCCAACCATTCTTCCAGTGTCTCCACCCTATCCGGGTTGGTCCAGAACTGATATTTGCCAGCAGCAGGCGGGTTGACCACGCCCGCAATGTGGCCAGAACCAGACACCACCAAAGTGGTTTCGCCGCCCATAAATTCGGCCATGCGAAACACCGATGGCAACGGAGCAATATGATCTTCCCTTGCCGCCAGATTGTAAATCGGGATTTTGATTTTTGACAAATCAATGCGCGTGTTGTCCAAAATCATATTGCCATGAGCGAGGCGGTTGTTCATGTAGCACTCACGCAGATAGAAACTGTGAACGCCTGCCGGCATGCGCGTTGAATCGGCGTTCCAATAGAGCAGGTCAAAGGGCATGGGGTCTTTGCCCAGGAGATAGTTGTTCACTACATTTGACCAAATCAAATCATTGGCGCGCAAAAGGTTGAAGGCATCTGCCATGCGCGAACCGGGGAGGTAGCCTTTACCTTCCATGCGCTGTTCGATCCAGCGCACTTGCTCTTCATCAACATAAACGCACAGGTCACCCGCTTTTTCGAAATCAACCTGTGTGGTGAAAAAAGTTGCGGCATTGACACGCTCATCGCCTTTGGCCGCCATATAAGCCAGGGCTGAGGCCACCATGGTGCCGCCAATGCAGAAGCCCACGGAGTTTACTTTTTTGGCGCCTGTTGCTTCCTGAACTTTGCCCACGGCGGTGACGAAACCATCTCGCATATAGTCCGCAAATGTTTTGCGGCCCTGCGCTTCACCTGCATTGATCCAGCTCATCACAAACACGGTGATGCCTTGATCGACACAGTATTTCACATAGGATTTTTGTGGGGTGAGATCGAGAATGTAATATTTATTGATCCAGGGCGGGGCGATGAGCAGGGGATATTCATAGGTCTGCTCGGTCGTTGGGCTGTATTGAATGAGTTCAAATACGTCATTGCGGAACACCACCTTGCCGGGGGTCAGCGCGATGTTGCGGCCCACTTCAAAGGCGCTGCGATCCGTTTGGGTGATGCGCAGGCGACCTTCACCAAAATCCCGCTCCAGCTTTTCCATGCCGTGCAGCAGGTTTTCACCATTGCTGGCCAAGGTGGCACGCAGAACCTCTGGGTTCGACATCGCGAAGTTGGATGGAGAGAGTGCGTTGCTAATTTGCTCGACATAGAATTTGGCTTTGAGCTTGGTGTGCTCATCGAGGTCAGCATCATTCACCATATCTGCTGCCCATTTGGCGCTGATGAGATAGGCTTGTTTTAGAAAATCGAAGATTGCATTTTCTTGCCAGTCTCTATCCTTGAAGCGTTTATCGGTCTTGGCGGGGGAGGCGAGGGGGAAAACTTGCTGGCCCAATGCGCGCGCCCAAGCGCCTTGCCAGAGAACCGTATAACCCTGCCACAGCTTCATTTGCGCCATCATGGTTTTAGCGGGGTCATCGGAATAATATTTGAACACTT